>DXAB01000135.1 GCA_019117265.1 Candidatus Olsenella pullicola | reverse complement strand
TGACGGGAGACGCCGAGCAGCATGGCCAGCTGCTCCTGGGTCATGTTGCGCTCTGCGCGCAGGTGCTGGAGGTTGTCGCGAAAGCTCATGGTCTGCCCTTCGTCGGGGGTGTGCGCTGTCTGCCGGCACCTCTAGTCTGCGGGAGCGCACGGCGCAATTCTACCAACCGGCGGTGCGCAATTTGGCCGATTTCTCGGCAACCAGCGGGCGCCTGCCAGTTGCGCGCCGCAGGTAGAGGGGCCTTTCGGCCGCACGTTCCTCTCGCCAGTCAACCGAGCGCGCATGAATCGAGAAAGGCATCCAACGATGAGCCCTGATGAAGAGTGGCTGTCACCTTTCATCAAGGTGGCGGATGGCGGGGATTGCCCAGGTCATGCAGGCGAGAAGGACCATCGCGGCGCCAGCCCCCACAAACCACGCCGGTGCGCCCACCGCGTCCGCGAAGAGAGACGAGAACGCCAGCCCGAGCGGCATCGCCCAGGACATGATGGCCCCGTAGAGGCCGAAGACGCGGCCCAGGTACTCGGGCGGAATCCTCTCCTGCAAGAGGGCGGTCTGGGGACCGGAGTAGAGCGGCGAGCTCAGGCCCATGAGAAAGCTCATGGCAAGAAACGCCACGAACCCGCCCGCACCGAGCAGACCCGCCGCGAGCGTGGCCACGCCGTAGAGCGCCGTCGCGGCAACGACGGTGAGCGCGCGATTCCTGAAGCCGCCCGTTGCCGTGAGCAGCGCCGAGCCCGCGATCATGCCCACCGAGAACACGATCTCCGCCGTGGCGGCGTCGCCCGTGGTTCCGCCAAAGTGGCCGAGCGTCATGAGCGGAAAGAGCGCCGATATGGGCGAGAAGACCAGCGTGAAGACAAAGCCGCACCAGAGCAGCGCGAAGAGGCCGCGGTAGCCGCGCAGGACGCGGTAGCCGTCGGCGGTCTCTGCCGCGAGGGCCCGGGCCTGGGCAAGAGGGCCCGGGCCCCTCTCGCCCGCCGGCGCACCCTGGGCGGCGCCGCCAACGTCGAGCCTGGCCGCCAGCACCGCAACCGTGGCAAAGAGCGCGCCCGCCACGTCGAGCGCGATCATGGCGGTAAGGCTCCAGAGCGGGTAGATTACCGCCGCGACGGCCGTGCCAAGGATGTAGCCGCCTGACTGGACGGCCTGCGTCACTCCCGCGAGGCGCGTGAGGTGCGCGGCCGGGGCAACGAGCGGCGTGAGCGCCTGGAAGGCCGGCGTGTGCAGCGAGCTGCCGATGGCCCGCACGAAGAGCGCCGCCATGACCACCCACACGGGCAGTGCGCCCGTGAGCGAGACCATCGCCACGACGGCGCTCACCGCCGCGATGAAGAGGTCCGCCCCGACGAGCGTTACCCTGAGCGGCAGGCGATCCACGATGGCCCCCGCAAAGGTGCCGAAGAGCGCAAGCGGCAGAAAGCCCGCGAGCGAGGCCAGCGAGAGCATGCTCGCCGAGTTCGTGGTCAGCGTGATGTGCCAGACGAAGCCCATCTGCAGGATGGAGCTCGTGAGCACGGAGACGAGCTCGCCGCCCCACACGCACGCGAGCTTGAGCTTCCAAGAGGCGCTTGTCATGAGAACCTCTCCCTGTCCCATCACGCCTTACGGCGCACGGGCACCCAAATCTCGCTGTAGGCGGTACCGTCGTCGCGGACGTCGCTGAACGAGAGCATGCGGAAGCCATCAAGCTCGTAGGGCGCCTCGGCGAGCCACTCGGCATAGATGCGGGCGGTCGTCCGCTGCATGGTCTCGGGGTACGGCCCGTCGTTGGGAAAGACCGCCCAGGTGAGTGCCGGCACCTCAACGAGCTCGAGACCCTCCCCCGCCGTTCGTGCCGTGGTGGGCACGCCGATGAGGTGCGTGAGCTCTCCCGCCTCCTCCTGGAAGTTGGTGTCCGAGTTCCAGGAGGCGTTCACCACGCGGCGCGGCTCCGTGTCCATCAGGCGGTGCAGCTCGGCGCGCTGCGCCTCCGTGATGCCGCGCGCAAGCTCCGCTATCGCGGGATTCTCGCCCTCAAACTGCATCGGCACGCGCGCCGTGACGCCAACGAGACGAAACTCGCCCTTCTCGACGATGCGATACTCCATGAGATGACCTCCCTCTGCGCTTCCTTGAGAAATTGTACGCAACGCAACCGCCCCTGCCCCCGCTCAATCCCTCCCATGCCTACGCCCTGGCGAGAAGAACGTGGGTTTGGGAGGGATGGCGAAAGGAATACTTTTCTCCTGGGCAGACTAATGGCATCAGCAGGTCGTCCGGTCGCCCCGGAGGTCTTGGGGGATAGCCCGGCCCCACTTGCCAGCCCTAGAACGTGACGTTGCCAAACTCGGAGAGGTGGAGGTCGGGGTTGTGCTCCTCGGCCCAGTTGAGGTTCCACGGACTCGTGAAGAGGAGCAGCTTGCCGCCGCGCATGTCCTCCACGCGCAGGGTCTCGCGCGTGAGGTTGAGGCTGCGCATGTCGACCTCGCCGTCCTTCTCGTCAATCCAGCGGATGAGGTTGTACGGCAGCGGCGAGCGGTAGACATCCACGTGGTACTCGCTCTTGAGGCGCTGCTCCAGGACCTCAAACTGCAGCGTGCCCACCACGCCCACGATGACGCGCTCCATGCCGGCACCGTACTCGCGGAAGATCTGGATGGCGCCCTCCTGGGCGAGCTCCTCCATACCCTTCACGAACTGCTTGCGCTTGAGGGTGTCCACCTGCTCGATGCGCGCAAAGTGCTCCGGCGCAAAGGTGGGGATGCCCGCAAACTGCACGCGGCGGCCCACCTTGCAGAGCGTGTCGCCGATCGAGAAGATCCCGGGGTCGAAGAGGCCCACGATGTCGCCGGCGCACGCCTCGTCCACCGTGGCGCGGTCGTCCGCCATCATCGCCGTGCCCGTGGCCAGCTTGATCTTGCGGTCCCCCTGCACGTGAAAGGCATCCATGCCGCGCACGAACTTGCCCGAGCAGATGCGCAGGAAGGCGATGCGGTCGCGGTGGTTCTTGTCCATGTTGGCCTGGATCTTGAAGACAAAGCCCGAGAAGTCCGGGTCCGTCGCCTCCACGGGGTCGCCCGTGAGGGAGTCCGTGTGCGGGCCGGGCGCTGGCGAAAGACGCAGGAAGTCGCGCAGGAACGGCTCCACGCCGAAGTTGGTGAGCGCCGAGCCAAAGAAGACCGGCGTGAGCTTGCCCGTGCGCACGGCCTTGAGGTCAAACTCGTGGTCCGCGCCGTCCAAGAGCTCGATGTCGTCCATGAGGGTGCGGTGGTTCTCCTCACCGATCAGCTCGTCGAGGGCGGCGTCGCCGAGCTCCGCCTCCACCTCGGCCACGCGCTTGGTGGCGTTGGCGCGACCGTCGCCCTCGAAGGCGAGCACGTGACGACTCGCGCGGTCAAAGACGCCGCGGAACGTGCGCCCGTTGCCGATGGGCCAGTTCATGGGGTACGTCCCGATGCCCAGGACGTTCTCGATCTCCTCCATGAGGTCAAAGGGGTCGCGCGTCTCGTGGTCGAGCTTGTTCACAAAGGTGAAGATGGGAATGCCGCGCAGCGCGCACACCTTGAAGAGCTTGACGGTCTGGGCCTCCACGCCCTTGGCGCCGTCGATCACCATCACGGCGGAGTCCGCGGCCATGAGCGTGCGGTAGGTGTCCTCGGAGAAGTCCTGGTGGCCGGGGGTGTCCAGGATGTTCACGCAGTGGCCCTCGTAAGTGAACTGCAGCACGGAGGACGTGACGGAGATGCCGCGGGCCTTCTCGATGTCCATCCAGTCGGAGACCGCGTGCTTGGCACTGGCCTTGCCCTTGACCGAGCCCGCGCTCTGGATGGTGCCGGTGTAGAGCAGCAGCTTCTCCGTGAGCGTGGTCTTGCCCGCGTCCGGGTGCGAGATGATGGCAAAGGTGCGGCGAGAAGAGATCTCCTC
>DXAB01000134.1 GCA_019117265.1 Candidatus Olsenella pullicola | reverse complement strand
CGACCTCCTCGTACTCGAGGTGCTCGACGGGCGCGCCGGTAATGATCAGGCCGTCATAGTTCTTGTCGCGGAAGGAGTCAAAGGTGTCGTAGAACTTCACCAGGTGGTCCTGCGAGACGTGCGTGGACTCGTGGGTGGAGACGCGCATAAAGTCGCAGCTCACCTGCAGCGGAGACTTGGAGATGAGGCGAAGAATCTGGGTCTCGGTCTCGATCTTGGTGGGCATGAGATTAAGGATCGCCACGCGAAGGGGGCGAATCTCCTGGTGGCTGGCCACCTCCTCCTCAAGGGCGAAGATGCGCTCCTGCTGCAAGACCTTCTTTGCGGGCAGGCCGTCAGGGATGTTGATGGGCATGCGGACTCCGTTTCTGCGACTAAACCCGTTCAGTATACGGCGAGAAAACCGCCGCAACAGGGGCTCTCCTCGATTGTGTGCAGTTTTTTGACGGCACCCAAAGTAGCGGCCGATTGCGGACCAAAAAGCCGCAGGTCAGAAATGCTACAAAGTCAGTAGTACTTGGGCTCCTCGTAAATAACCGCACACAATCAGAGGCGAACCCGCCCTCAGCAAAGGCAATCTCTGCACAACGCGCCCTTTTGCTCCATACTGTACCTATGATTACTTCATTTGCCGAGCTCGGGCTAAACGAGCACATCCTCGCCGGGGTGGATTCCCTCGGCTTCACCACGCCGACCCCCGTTCAGGCACAGGCAATCCCCACGGTGCTCACCGGCAGGGACATCGTTGCCTCCGCGCAGACGGGAACCGGCAAGACCGCGGCCTTCGCCCTGCCAACGCTGCAGCTCATCGCAGGTGCCAAGGGCAAGGGCCCGCACGCGCTCGTGGTTACGCCCACGCGCGAGCTCGCGGCGCAGATCGAGCGCGTCGTGAGCGTCGTGTGCGAGAAGACCGGCCAGCGCGCGGTCATCGTCATGGGCGGCGCCAAGTTCGATCGCCAGATCAAGGAGCTCGATCGCGGCTGCGACCTGCTCGTTGCCACTCCCGGGCGCCTCATCGACCTCATGGAGCACAAGCACGTGAGCCTCTCTCAGGTCAAGGTGCTCGTGCTCGACGAGGCCGACCGCATGCTGGACATGGGCTTCTGGCCGAGCGTCCGCCGCATCATGCACGAGCTCCCCAAGCAGCATCAGACGCTGCTCTTCTCGGCAACCATCCCGCCCTCGATCAAGTCCACCATTGACGCCCTGCTCACAGACCCCGCAACCGTGGAGATCTCCCGCGTGGGCGAGACGGCGGACACCGTTGAGGAGCATCTCTGCCCCGTCACCCAGGGCCAGAAGACCGAGCTTTTGCGCGCCTTGCTTGACACGGGCGGCGCGGCGGGCGAGAAGCCCGAGCGCGTGCTCGTGTTCTGCCGAACCAAGCACCGCGTGGACGACGTCTCCAAGACGCTCAAATCTGCCGGCGTCCGCGTTGACGTCATGCACGCCGATCGCCCGCAGCAGGCGCGCGCCCGCGCGCTCGAGCGTTTCCGCGACGGCAAGGTCCAGGTCCTCGTAGCAACCGACGTCATGAGCCGCGGCATCGACGTCTCCGGCATCGACGCCGTCGTGAACTTTGACGTCCCCATGGACCCGGAGGACTACGTGCACCGCATCGGCCGCACGGGCCGCGCCGGGGCGACCGGGCATGCCTACACCTTTGTGGCGCCTGACGAGATCAGTCCCCTGCGCGAGATCGAGTACTTCACCAAGAAGCTCGTGCCCGTGTGGGACCTTCCCGGGTTTAGCTACGACGCCGGCCGCATCGTCCCGCAGGAGGGCCGCTCCACCAAGCGTTCCACGCGCACGATGTTTGCCGGCTCACGCCAGCGCGGCCGCGGCTTTGGCGGCGGTCGCTACGGTCGCCACTACTGACCTGCGATTTGGGGACGGGTTATTTCTCTCAGAGTTTTTGGGACAGGTCCCCGTTTCGCAGAGCATCGCCTCCAGCACAGCCCATGACCTGTCCCAAAAACTCTGAGAGAAATAACCCGTCCCCAAATCGCAGGAGAGAGCATGAAGCAGGCGCGTCCTTATCCTCGTGTCACCGTCACCCGCAAGGCCGCGCGCTCGCTTGCCGG
The DNA here is from genome assembly GCA_019117265.1 of Candidatus Olsenella pullicola. Taxonomy (GTDB): domain Bacteria; phylum Actinomycetota; class Coriobacteriia; order Coriobacteriales; family Atopobiaceae; genus Thermophilibacter; species Thermophilibacter pullicola. The sequence continues at coordinate 10,871 of DXAB01000134.1, read as the reverse complement.
CGGGCACCCGTGGGTCTTTGAGGGCGAGGTGCTTTCCACAGAGGCCGCGCAGAACGGCGACGTTGTTGACGTCTTCGAGGAAAACGGCACGTGGCAAGGCGCGGGACTGCTCTCCCAGGAGTCCAAGATCCGCGTGCGCATCGTCACGCGCAACGCAAACGACCGCGTTGACGAGGCGTTCTGGCGCCGGCGCGTCACCTGGGCCTGGCAGCACCGCCGCACGGCCATGGGCTCGCGTGCCCTCCCCGGCACGGAGCCGGACACCAACTGCTGCCGCATCGTGTTCTCCGAGGCCGACGGCATCCCCGGCCTTGTGGCAGACCGCTACGAGAACGTGCTGGTCACGCAGGTGGGAACCGTGGGGATGGAGCGCCTGCGCCCGATTGTGTACGCCGCGCTCCTGGACGCGCTCGCCGCGGACGGCGAGAAGATCGACGCCATCTACGAGAGAAACGACGGGCCCGCGCGCGCCAAGGAGGGTCTGCCCCAGTACAAGGGCTGGTGGGAAGGCCCCGGCGTGTCCGTACCCGAGACCCCGCGCATCATGGTGCGCGAGAACGGCCTCACCTTTGACCTCGACATCGAAAACAGCCAGAAGACCGGCTTCTTCCTCGACCAGAAGTACAACCGCCGCGCCGTTCGCGAAATTGCCGCGGGGCGCAGGGTGCTCGACTGCTTCTGCCACGTGGGCCCCTTCGGCCTCAACGCAGCGGCCGGCGGAGCGGAGTTCGTCCGCTGCGTGGACGTGAGCCAGACGGCCATCGAGCTGGCCCGCGAGAACGCACGTCTCAACGGCCTGGATGCTCAGATGGACTTCACCTGCGCAAACGTCCTTGAATACCTGCCTGTGCTACGCTCCGACCGCTCGCGCCTGCGCGAGGAGGGTGGCCCCTTCGACCTCATCGTGCTCGACCCGCCGGCCTTCACCAAGAGCCGCGGCACCGTGGGGCATGCCGCGCGCGGCTACCGCGAGATCAACTACGAGGCCCTGCGCCTCCTGCCCCGCGGCGGCTACCTCGCCACCTGCAGCTGCTCGCACTTCATGACGCGCGACCTTCTGGCCAAGGCGATCGCTGAAGCCGCGCACCAGGCAAACGTGCAGCTCAAGCAGGTCGAGGAGCGCCAGCAGGCACCTGACCACCCCATCCTCTGGGGCTTCCCGGAGAGCCACTACCTCGACTTCTTCATCTTCCAGGTGGTGTAGCCCGCTCTCCGGGGAGAAGGGCGAGACGCACCCAGCCCCACTTCTCTGGACAACGGCGCCCGGCTCCCGCCCATGACAAAGTGCCGGGCCGGCATGTATGCCGACCCGGCAGGGAGACGACACAAAACATTGGGCTAGAAACCAAGCTTAGCCAGAACGTTCTCCACGTTAAGGCCGTACTTCTCCTTGACCCTATCAGACGGTCCGGACTCGGTGAAGACATCCTCCACACCCACGCGGTGCAGGGGCGCGTGCGAGAGGAGCTCGCAGACCGCCTCCGCGACGGCCCCTCCCAGGCCGCCGATGACCGAGTGGTTCTCGATGGTCACCATGCACTCCACGCGCCCGGCAATCGAGCGGATGAGCTCGGCGTCGAGCGGCTTGACGCTGCGAACGTTGAGAAGGACGCCGTGCCTGCCGCGCTCCTCGCACGCCGCGAAGCTCTTGCGCGCAAGGTCACCCGCTGTCCCCTCGTAGACAATGGCGAAGTCGCTACCGGTGTCCGCGTCCACCACGGCGCTCCCAACCTCATAGGGCTGGGCCATGGGCAGGTTGGGTACCACGTCGCGGGAGCAACGGATGTAGACCGGGCCCTCGTGGTCGGCAGCGTAGAGGACCGCCGCCCTGAGCTCGTCGGGGTTTGCCGGAACGAGCACCTGCAGGTTTGGAATCGCGCGCGTGAGGGCGATGTCCTCGTTTGCGTGGTGCGTCGCGCCGTCAAAGCCGCCATCCATGCCGGGATGCGTGGCAAGAATCTTGACGTTGGCATTGGGGTAGCACGCCTGCCTGAGCTGCGTCCAGACGGTGCCGGTGGCAAAGATGGCAAAGTTCACGTAGAAGGGGATGCCGCCCTCCTTTGCGATGCCCGTGGCGATGCTCATGGCGTTCTGCTCGGCGATGCCCGTCTCAATAAAGTGCTCGGGATGCTTCTCCTGGAACTTGTCCGAGGTCGTGGACCCGGCGAGGTCAGAGTCGATCACAAAGATATTGGGATGGCTCTCGAAAGCCTCGTTGAGGACGTCGCCCACGAGCGTGCGCAGGGAGATGAGTTCGTAGCTGGTGTCCATGCTACTCGCCTCCCTTCACGCCAAGATCGCGCAGGGCGATCTCGTACTGCTCATCGCTCACGCCCTTGGAGTGCCACGCGGGGTTGTTCTCCATGAAGCTCACGCCCTTGCCCTTCACGGTATGGGAGATGATGGCGCTCGGCTTGCCCGAGACGCCCTTGGCCTCGTCCAGAGCCGCGACGATCTGGGACATGTCGTGACCGTCGATCTCTATGACGTGCATGCCGAACGCGCGGAGCTTGTCCGCCAGGGGCTCGAGGTTGATGCTCTCGTTGACCGGACCGTGCGAGGAGAGGCCGTTGCTATCAACCACAAAGACGAGGCGGTCAATGCCATAGTGGGCGGCGCACATGAGTGCTTCCCAGATCTGGCCCTCCTGGGCCTCACCGTCGCCGCAGATGGCGTAGACGTAGTGGTCGTCGCCCATCGAGCGCTTGGCGAGCGCCATGCCCACGGCAAGCGAGAAGCCTTGGCCAAGAAGGCCGGTCGTGGCATCAACCTCGGGAATGTCGGGCTCGTACGGGTGCCCCTGGAGGCGGGAGTCAATCTGACGGAACGTCGGGTACTCGGACTCGTCGATCACGCCCTTCTCGGTGAGCTCGGCATAGAGGGCGGGGGTCACGTGGCCCTTGGAGAGGACCACGCGTGCCCGGGGGCTCGCGGAGAGATCAACCTCGGTCTCGTAGATGGCCGTGAGCACGTCGATGACGGAGAGCGATCCTCCGATGTGCCCCACGTTCGCCGCATGGACCATGTCCACGATACGGCGCCGGTTGCGCAGGCAGACGTCCTCAAGCCGCTTGATGTCAGCCATCAATCAGACCTCCTACCACTTGCCGAGAGCCGTGCCGATGAAGTTGAAGATGATACCGATGAGGTTGAAGTCGGTCTCAGGGAACGAGGTGCCGGACAGGCCCACGGACTCCATGATCGGGTAGATGACGGCGGGGCCCACAGCGATGAGGATGCCGGTGACGAAGGCGCCCACGATGCAGCCCTTCCAGCCGCCGCGAGCGTTGCCAAAGACGCCGGCGGTGGCTCCGATGAAGAAGTACGGAATGGCAACGGGGATGATGACGGTCATGTGCAGGGCGGCAAAGACCACCATGCAGATCAGGCCGGCCACGTACGCGGAGATGAAGCCGAGGATGACGGCGGTGGGGGCGTACGGGAAGACCACGGGGCAGTCCAGGGCGGGCTTGACGCCGGGGATGAGCTTCTTGGAGAGGCCCACGAAGGCGGGAACGAGCTCGCCGAGGAACAGGCGCACGCCGGTGACGATGACGTAGAGGCCGCCCGCAAAGGTGAGGGTCTGCATGAGCGGGTAGATGAGCCAGTGCTGGCCGCCCGAGATGGCCTCGACGGCGCTCTGGCCGGCCACGATGGCGGCGATGTAGAAGATCACGCCAATGGAGAGCGTCACGGAGACGATGTAGTCGCGGAAGATGCCGAGCCAGCCAGGGAGCTCGATCTTCTCGGTGCTGTCCTCGGGCTTGCCGACCTTGCTGCCAAGCCAGCCGGAGAAGGAGTAGGCAAGCGTGCAGTAGTGACCAATGGCGATGTTGTCGCTGCCGGTGACGGCGTTCATGGACTTCTGCGCGATGGCCGGGTACACGGACGCGGCAACGCCGTGGATGATGGAGCCGATGATGATGGCGGGAATGTCATCGAGGCCGAGAGCCTTCAGCAGGATGGCGAGAAGCGCCGAGAGGAACAGGCTGTGGCCATCGGTGAGGAAGACGTACTTGAACGGGGTGATGCGCGCGACGAGCAGGTTGCACGCAAAGCCACCGATCATAATCCACGCGATGACCGTGGGGAAGAGCGTCTGGGCCTGAGCCGTGATGGCCTCGGAGATGGGGGTGACGCCCTGAAGGCCAAAGGCCTCGGTGAAGAGGGTCTGCAGGCCGGTAAGGGCGCCCTGAGCAGCGGTGGAGCCTATGCCAAAGATCAGGAAGCCGACGATGGTCTTGATCGTGCCGGAGATGACCTTGTCTGCCGGCTTCTTCTGCAGCACGAGGCCGATGAGGGCGAGCAGACCGATGAGGATGCCCGCCTGGCTCAGCAGGTCGTAAACGAGAAACTCGAGCACTGCCATGGTGCTTCACTCCTTTCGTGCGTGTGAGATGCGGTGCGGGACTACTCGTCCAGCGAGTCGAAGTACTTCTTGAGCTCGGTCTCCAGGGTGTCGGTGTCCATGATGTCGCGGACGCCGATGACATAGGCGGAGCTTCCCGCAAACTCATCGGTCAGATCGGACATCGTGATGATGACGTCGACGTTGGTCTGACCCATGTAGCCGCTCAGCGCGTCGTGCTCGACGTCCATCGGCCAGCCGTTCTTCTCAATCACGCCCTCGGTGGCGATCTTGAGCATCATGGAGCTGCCCATGCCGGTGCGACACATGACCAGTGCCTTCTTGTGCCTCATTCCACTCACCTCCTTACCTTTCCGAATCGTGGTTCTTCTCGAAGTCCTTTACGTAGGAGACAATCTCGTCCCCGCTTCCCGCCGTGGCGAGCAGGTCGAGGAACTCCTTCGTTCGCAAGAGCCCAACGAGGCTCATAAGCGCCTGGATATGCGACGTCGCGTCGACGGTGGCGAGCATGAACTCGTACTTCACCGGGTCGTTCTCCGCGCTGCCAAACTCGACGGGGGTCTTGAGGCGCACGCAGGACATGGCGGTCCTGTTGACGCCCACCCTGTTGGTGGCATGCGGGAGGGCAACATTCTTGGTGATGACCACATAGGGGCCCGCCTCGTTGATGTTGGCGATGACCGCGTCTATGTACTCTTCCGTGATGTCGCCGGTGGCGACGAGCGGCATGCCGGAGGCCCGAACGGCCTCCTCCCACGTGCTGCACTCTGCGTCGAGCACAACGTGTCCGCCCTCAAGCAACTCGCTCAGCATGTAGCTCCTCTCTCGCTCCTGATGGTTCTTCTGCTCCAGATAGCTCCTCAGCTCTTGCACGAGCTGGGCCTCTTGGTCCTTTCCGGCATTGCGCCTGAGAATCCGCGCCACGTTCCTCGCCTCGACACCCATGTCCCTCAGGGGAGGAAAGTCGACGTCGTTGCCAAAGCCGAGGTCGCGCAGGGCATCCCCGATGCGCTCGACGTCTTCCTCGCGAGGGAGGGGTCGCACCACGACGCAGGGGACCTCGGCGTCCAAGGGAACCGTTGACACGATGAGGTCGATCCCGGTTCCGCCCACGAGGTAGCACGCCTGGTGAGAGGGAACGGTCGCAATGAGGTTCACGTCAAACGAGCGCCTGAGTTCGGCGGCAAGGAGCTCCGCAGTGCCCACGCCCGTCGAGCACACCACGACCACGTTGGCGTGGCGCCCGCGCTCGACCTCGCCGCCCACGAGCGCGGCCTCAAAGTGGAGAAGGACGTAGGTGACCTCGTCGTCGGTCATCTCCATGATCTGGGCAAGGCCGCTGTGCTCGAGCGCGCGCGTGACGAGCTCAGCGTGCTCGGCGTAGTTCTCGAGCAGCTCGTCGCGCAGGGGGTTTTCGAGAAGGAGGCCCGCCTGCTTGCGATACACGCTTCCCGAAACGTGCTGGAGAAGGCGCTCGTAGAGGTGGGAATCATGCGTGAGATCGGTGCCCATCTCGCGCGAGACCTCGGCGATTGTCGACATGCACATGAACTCGAGCACCGCGTCGTAGCCCCCGACGGCCGTGACCGCCTCGCTCGAACGCGCGCCAATGTGCACGGCGATGTAGGCGTGCTCAGCCTCGGGCAGGCAGACGCCAAATACGTCCTCCACCTTGCGCACGATGAAGTCGGCCATCTGGTACTGCAGGCTGGACTCGTCGAACGCATTGGCGCGCGGGGGCTCCACGGCGGCTCCGTCGTGGGACTTGCTGCGCTTGATGGAGAGGGCGATGTGAATGACCATCGCCTCAAAGGAGACGTCATCGAGAAAGAGGTCGGAGACCTGCTCGGCCTCGCGGACAATGGCGGCAATCTGCTGGAGCTCGCACTCGGAGAACCACTTGAGATAGTCGGCGACCTCAAGGCCCGAGTGAACGCCGGCGATGGACCCGTAGTCACGGATTACCTGGGAGATGACGTGCCTACGGGTCCTCTCGTCGGCATCCACCCTCACTCCGCGACCGCGGTTGCTCACAAACTTGAGCCCATGGTCCTCGCAGTACTCACGGACCTTCTGGAGGTCACGGCTCGCGGTGATGCGACTCACGCAGTAGTCGTCAGCGAGGTTCTGGATGGTGACGAAGTCGTCTCCCCAGCACAGGGTGAAGACGCTGAGAAGAACGCGCTCCTGCGTGCTGGGCGGGCTCACGTTGTAGTCGCGGCCGCCGACAAAGCTGAGCTCCATGATCTTGTGCCGCGGGACGCCGGGGCGCAGCTGCGCCGACTTCTGGCGCACCACGATAGCGTCGCTGCCCGCAACCTCGAGCAGGAGGTTGTTGAGGTCATCGATGTCGTAGCGGATGGAGCGCACGCTCACGCCAAAGTCGGACGCGACCCCCTCGAGGTCGAAGTCCCCCTGCTCTGCGAGCAGTTTTAGCTCATGGCGCTGCCTGGTGTTCACTGCACATCCTTTCGTTAAATCCATTCTTTTCTCCATAAAATCGTCATTCAAGAATCATTGTTTTCAACTCGGGGAGGAAACGCGTGAACTCAGCAACAGGCCGTTTACCTCGCGTTTATTGAACGCGGGAGGTGACCGGCGATACGTGCCGAGCGGCAATGCGTTATCATTTGTTAATGAAGAGAGAAGGGCGGGACACGCCGACAGCGCCGCCGCGCAAAGCTACGGCGGCGCACTCGCCCCTGGCCTGATAATCGGGGGTGTGGCACGATCGGTTATTTGCGACCTGCGGTTCTTCTCACCGGATGTCCTGAAAATCGGGGCTGTGGCAATTTGTGCGTGCCACGGTCCCGATTTTCAGGACATCCGGCGAGAAGGGCATCACGCTCGCCGCCTCCGCGCCCGAAAGAAGCTCCGCAGCCGCTCGGCAGCCTCGTCCGCAAGCACGCCAGACGTCACCTCAAAGGCGTGGTTGAGCCGCGGGTCATGGCTCACGTCAAAGAGCGTGCCGAGAGCGCCGCCCTTGGGGTCGGCCGCGCCGTACACGCAGCGGTCGATCCGGCCGTTCACCATGAGGCCCGCGCACATGAGACACGGCTCCAGCGTCACATAGACCGTACAGCCCGTGAGCCGCCAGCGGCCCAGCGCGCGCGACGCGGAAACCATGGCTGTAAACTCGGCGTGCGCCGAGGGGTCAGCGTCGCTCTCTCGACGGTTGTGTGCGCGCGCCACCACCTCGCCGTCACACACCACCACGGCCCCGATGGGAACCTCGCCCTCGGCGGCGGCCAGCTCGGCCTCCTCGAGCGCCAGGCGCATGTACTTCTCGTCGTTCTTCTCGCTGACGTCCACTGCGCCTCCTCGCGCTCGAGCCCCACATGGGGTAGGATACTAGTGCTGCGCGCTCGGAGGAGTGGCAGAGTGGTTGATTGCAGCGGTCTTGAAAACCGTCGAGCGGGTAACCCCCGTTCCGAGGGTTCGAATCCCTCCTCCTCCGCCACGCGCGTCAGGTCGCGGCACCCCGGCGCCTACTGCCGCCGCACGCGCCTTCGCCTGAGCGCACCGCGCGCCCAGCAGGAAATCCCCAGCACGGCAGCCGTGTCCGCCAGGGCCAGTGCCGCAACCAGATACTTTGACGCCTCCAGCTTCACGGGTCGCTCCGGGCACGCCGCCCGCGCGTTGAGCCACGTGTAGAGCACGTTTTTCGAGGCTCGGCGCAGATTGGAGAGGTAGCTCGTGGCACGCGCCGCCTCGTCCGTGCCGCGTGCAAGAGAGAGCTCGTCCTGCGTATAGCCAAACGAGAAGGACCCGTTGCGGAAGACGCCGTCCATGAAGAGGTCCCCGCCGGCGCGCAGGGCCTGGTCCGCGCTCATGTACTGCTGGTGGTCGGCGTAGTCCGTGATGACGGAGCCCTCGAAGCCCCACTCGCCGCGCAGCACGTCCGTGAGCAGCGCGTAGCTCCCGCCCGCCCACACCGCGCCAATGCGGTTGTACGAGGTCATGAGGCCCGTTGCCCCACCCTCCACGGCAAGCTGGAACGGCCGGAGGTAGAGCTCGCGCAGGGTCTGCTCGGTGAGCCAGGTGTAGAGCGAGTCACGGTAGGAGTCCTGGTTGTTCACGGCAAAGTGCTTGAGGTAGCAGTACGTGCCCGTCTCGTGCGCGCCAGACACCACCTCGGCGGCCATGGTCCCGCACATCAACGGGTCCTCGGAGAAGTACTCGTAGTTGCGCCCGCCCATCGGCGTGCGGTGAACGTTGGCGCATGGCGCATAGAGCCCGTCCACGCCCAGAACGGCAGCCTCGCGTCCGAGCTGCGCCCCGTACTCGCGCGCGAGCCCGGCGTTCCACGTCTGGGCCAGCACGGAGGGCGCGGGGTAGCCCACGCCGTACGTGAGCTGGTTGAACGACCCAACCTGCGCCGGGCCGTCCACCTCCTTGGTGAGCGGCTTTCCCACGCCGTCGATGCGCGCCGTCGCCAGGTAGCCGTGAAGGACCAGGCGCTCCATGTCCTCGAGGGAGAGGTAGTCGAGCACGATCTCCCAGCGCGGGTCGTCGTAGTCCTCGCCCAGCTCCGCTCCCAGCTTTGTGAGCGAGCCGCCCGACGAAAGCCGCCAGTGGCGTCCCGCGCTCGTGCTTTCGGGCTGCTCAAAGGAATCGAGAAGATCGTCCTCGTAGCGGCGGGCATCGGCCTCGACCTGCTGCTCGTCATAGAGGTTGAGTGAGGAGACGTTGGCCGTCATCTCGCGGTCTGCGCTGCCCGCGCGCGGGAAGGTGCCCGCAAAGTCCGCGCGCGTGAGGTAGCGGATGTCCGCGCCGGAGTCCGAGCCGTCCACGGAGACGCCGTCGACGGCCGCCTCGCCGGTAAAGCGGTTCTCAACGACGGCGCCCGTCCGAAGGTCCTTCTCGCAGCGCACGTCCGCAGGCAGGCGCACCTCCGCGCGGGCACCGTCGCAGGCGGCCAGTGTGTGCGCGTCTCGCTTGAGCTCCACCGCGTAGCTGCCGCGCTCAAGCTCATAGCCGGCAAAGCCGTTGGCGTTGGCGTCGTAGCAGTCATAGGACGCAACGTCATCCAATGTGAAGGAGAGCGTCACGTCCTGGCTCTCCCCGGGCTCGAGCAGCCCCGTCTTGGCAAACGCCACGAGCACCGTGGAGGCCTTCTCGATCCCACCGGGCGTATACGGCGGCGAGCAGTAGAGCTGCACCACGTCACGACCCGCGACCTCGCCGGCATTGGTCACGCGCACCGTGAGCGAGACCTCGGAGTCACGCGCCACCACGGCGCCGTCCGCGTGGCTGCGGTCCACGATCTCCCACGAGAAGTCCGTGTAGCTGAGGCCGTAGCCAAACGGGTACTGAACCACGGCCTCGTAGCCGCTGCCGTGCTCGTTCTTCTCGCCATCCCAAAAGCCCTCGGCGTCTGCGGTCTCGTACCAGCGATACCCCGCGTAGATGCCCTCGACGTAGTCCACAAAGCGCACGGCGTCGTAGGTCTCGGAAACGCCCACGTTGACGTTGACCGTGCCATCTGCCGGGTAGAGGCCCTTCCCGTTGGTGTAGATGCCCTCGCCCATGGCGCCCGAGTTTGCCCAGCTCGCAGCCGTCGTAAAGTCATAGGCAAAGGTATCCGTCGTGCGGCCGGAGGGGTTCACGTCTCCCCAAAGCGCATCCGCCACGGCGCGGGCGCCCACCTCGCCGGTGGTGCCCACGAGCAGCGCGGCGTCAATGCCGGGGATGGTCTCCAGCTCGCCGAGCTCCATCGTGTTGGTGGAGTTGACCACCACGACCACCCGGTCGTAGGTGGCGCCCACGTAGCGCAGCAGCGCCTCCTCCTCGCGGCTGAGCTCCAGGTAGCCGCGGGTCACGTCCACGTCCACCTCGCCGCCGCGCTCGCACACCTTGTACTGGGCCGCCGGCGCGTCTATCGACTCGCCCATCACGCGCCCGATGACCACGATCGCCGCGCCCGAGAACCTCTCCGCGTTGGCGAGAAGATCATCGGAGTAGCAGCTCCTGTCGGTGATCTTGGGCTCGTAGAGGCGGCAGTACTCCGACGACTTGCTGTTGAGCGCACCCGCGCCCTTGTACGCGCGCTCGCCGTAGAAGCTGCGGTACATGTCCGTGAGCTCGTGGTTGTACGTCACACCCCGCTCGGAAAGCGCGTCGAGAAGCCCCATTACGGAGCCCGTGACCTGACCGGACCCCGAGCCCGAGCCCACCCACTGCGTGGACGCCCAGCCAAACACGTTGACCTTCGTGAGGGAGGAGGGCATCGGCAGCGCATCGTCCTCGTTGCGCAGCAGGACGATTCCCTCGGCCTCAACGCGCTCGGCCAGGGCACGGCCGGCAGCCATGGTGGCCTCGCGCTCCTCGTCCGTCACGTTGACCCTGTCGAGACCAAGGTAGGAGCTCACCGTGTCACCAAAGAACGCCATCGCAACGGTGGCGGCGGCAAGCGCGCCCACCACGCCAGCAACGGCAACGCCCGCCGCAACATGCGCGATCTTTCTGGCAACGGACACCGGAACTCCTCTCGACCACTCAA
>DXAB01000133.1 GCA_019117265.1 Candidatus Olsenella pullicola | reverse complement strand
CTCACGTCCTACATGGGCAAGACCGACAAGATCGTCCACTACGTCACGGCCTACCGTCACGAGGGCGTGGCCATCCTGCCGCCTGACATCAACGAGTCCGGCCGCGACTTCACTGCCGTCCCCGAGGGCGTGCGCTTTGGCTTTGCCGGCATCCGCGGCGTGGGCGAGGGCGTGGGCGAGGCCATCATGGCGGAGCGCGAGAAGAACGGGCCCTTCGCCAACCTCCACGACTTCGTGGACCGCATGGACACCGGTCAGGCCAACCGCCGCGTGGTGGAGGCGCTCATCTGCTCGGGCGCGTTTGACTCGACGGGCTACACCCGCATGCAGCTCATGCGCTTTGTCGACAAGACCAATCCCGAGAACATCATCGACGCCGCGGCCAAGCGTCAGAAGACGCGCGCCGCCGGGCAGTTCTCGATGTTCGACCTCTTTGGCGACGTTGAGGGCTCGGGCTTTGAGAACACCGTGCCGGAGCCTGACGGCATCGAGTGGGACCGCTCCATCAAGCTTGCCAAGGAGCACGAGGTCCTGGGCCTCTACGTCTCCGACCACCCGCTGCGCCCGTATGAGTACGCCCTCGCCAAGAACCGCGACTACACGATCGCCGACATCGAGGTCGCCGAGGAGGTCGCCGATGCCACGGGCGGCGTCCACGAGCGCTTCCGCGTGCCCGAGGGCAAGGTCATCCGCCTTGCCGGAATGATCAACGCCGTGCAGAAGAAGACCACCAAGAACGGCGACCCCATGGCCATCGTCACCCTCGAGGACATGGAGGGCGAGGTCACGCTCGTCATCTTCCCCAAGCTCTACAAGAAGTGCGCGAGCGCGCTCGTGGGCCAGGTTGACGAGGAGACGGGCGAGAGCCAAGGAGACGTCTTCGTGAAGGTGGAGGGCAAGCTCGAGCGCGGTGACCGCGGCAACCAGATCATCTGCATGAACGTGGAGCCGCTCGTCCTGGACGAGAAGAGCAACCGCCCCAAGGTCCTCGAGGTGAACATCCCCGCCGCGCTGCTCACGCGCCCCTACATGGACACGCTCGGCTCCATCCTCGGCCGCTACCCCGGCCTCGACCACGTTGAGCTGCGCGTGGAGGCAACCTCCGGCGACATCATGCGCATGGAGCTGCCCTGCCGGATAGATGCGCGAAACATGGTCCTTCTCGCCGAGATGACCGACCTCGTGGGTCGCCAGGGCAAGGTCCTCGTGGCGTAGGGGCAACGGGCCTCGCCGACCCTCCGGCCTCACCGAGTGTACGAAAGTCGGCGCGTCTTTCTCAAAACCGTACTTCTCGCCCCTCTCCCACCTGGGAAGATGCGGCGAGAAAAACGGATTTCTGAGAAACACGCGCCGACTTTCGTACACTCGGCGAGAAGTGCGGGGCGACGAGGGCCTGGCTGACCGCCGGCGGCGGCTAGATGGCCGGATAGCCCCGTTTTTCCTGCCCGGCGCAAGAATTGCGAGCAAACGGGTATCAATAGAGCAGCGCGCGCAGAGGGCGGGCGGTAGTTGAGAGGGGTAGTCATGGCAGAGGCAAAGTTCTATCGCTGCAACCACTGCGGCAACATCGTTGCCGTCGTGAGGGATGGGGGCGTCACGCCAAGCTGCTGCGGCGAGCCCATGGAGCTGCTCGTTGCCGGCTCCACGGACGCCGCCACCGAGAAGCACGTGCCCGTGGTTGCCCAGGACGGCAACCACATCGTCGTCTCGGTGGGCGAGGTTGCCCACCCCATGCTCGAGGAGCACTACATCGAGTGGATCGCGCTCGTCACCGACGGCAAGATCTGCCTCAAGCACCTAAGGCCCGGCGACGAGCCCAAGACCAAGTTCGGCGCCTGCTGCTCCGCGGGCGGAACGGTCTACGCCTACTGCAACCTCCACGGCCTCTGGAAGGCAGACGTCGCCTAGGCAAGCGGCTTACATAGAGAGCACCTTGGGCCCCGGGAGACCGGGGCCTTCCCATGTGGGCGCTGTGGCACAATGGAAGAGGAGGCTATGAGGAAGGTCATTGCATGAAGCTTGCGATTGCCCAGATAAAGACGCGTGCCGGAGCCTTTGAGGAGACGGCGAGACGTATGGTCGAGTATTCACGGCGCGCAGCCGAGCAGGGCGTGGAGCTGCTCGTCTTTCCTATGGCCGCGCTCTGCGGCTCCTCGCCGGTGCAGCCCGTTGACCGCGAGGGCTTCATGATCGACCTCGCGGACTGCGTGATGGGGCTCCTCGACGAGCTGGCGTGCCCCTGCCTCGTTCCGGTGCTCACCGAGCTGGGGGATGCCTCGCTGCCCGACGCGCTGCTCGTGGCCGACGGGGACGTCACCCCCGTGGCAATCTCCGCACGGCTGGGCGTCGCGGCGGCGGGCTCGGAGAGCTCCGAGGGCGCCGGCCTTCCCGAGTTCTCGTTTGCGGGCGCGCGGCTGGGCGTCGCCTTTTCCTACGAAGACCTCGACGTCTACAACGATTACGAGTACAACGTGGACGTCATCATCTACCTGGGTGGCTACGGCTTTTCCGTGGACGACCCCTCGAGCGCGCTCGGCTCGTCGCTCACGGAGGGGCGCTTTCTCAAGGATGCCGAGACAACCGGCTCCTGGATCGTGGGCGTTGGCTCGCTCGGGTGCTATGACCTGCAGGTCTTTTGCGGCTCGAGCTTTGTCCTGGCGCCGTGGGGCGAGCTTGCCGCCCAGGCGCCGAGCCTCGAGGAGGCGCTGCTCGTCTGCGACGTCGACCCCTCCTCGGAGGGCCCCCTGGCCGATCCGCTCACCCCGGAGGTCTACGACGCCCCGCTCATGACCTGGGGAGCCCTCTCGATGGGCCTCTCGGAGGCCTGCGAGCTTGCCGGGGCGCCCGGTGCCTGCCTCGTGGCGGACGGCAGCCTCTCCTCGTCACTCGCGGCGGCGCTTGCGACGGACGCCCTTGGGCCCAAGAGGGTTCGCGTGCTCTCGGCGCCCGCGGACGCCGCTGCCGAGCAGGCCGTCTCCGACCTTCTCCGCTCCCTGCGCATCCCCTCGGACCACATTGCGAGAAGCGCGCGCGGCTCCGGCGAGGACCAGGAGCTCGACCGCGACCTTGCCCAGGTCGAGCTTGCCGCGCTTGCTCGCGAGACGGGCTTTTTGCCGCTCGGTGCGCGCGACAAGACCGGGCGCGCCCTCGAGGGGCCGCCCGGGGTGGACGCCTCCTGCCTCAACCCGTTTGGCGACCTCTATCGCTCCGACCTCCTCTCCCTCGCGCACCTGAGAAACACCATGTCCCCCGTGATTCCCACGCAGGCGCTCGCCTCGTTTTCGGTGCCGGAGATAGACGGGATCTCCGAGGGGCTGGGCGGCGTGGAGGCGCGTCTCAACTTTATCGACCTGGTGCTCTCGAGCTATGTCGAGTGGGAGCTCCCGCTCTCTGACATCGTTTCCGAGCGGGGCCGCGCCGAGCTCGTGACGGCCGTCATCGCCCGGCTCCGCGCGCGCGGCGACGCGCCCCGGCAGCTTGGGGCGCCCTCGCTCATGATGTCCTCCAGGACGCTCGGCGAGGGCATGGCCCCGTTTGGCCTGGCGTGGGTCGACCACGCCCGTCCCGCGGAGGGGCGTCTCGCCGGGAGGCTCTCGAGCCTTGCGGAGAAGGACGAGTCCCAGGGTGATGCGCAGGAGCAGGAGGAGCGACCGGAGACCGGCGTGAGCCACGAGCAGGAGGTTCACGACCTTCTGGGCTACCTGAGGGACTTCTCCGCCGGCGGGGTCTTCTCGCCGTTTGGCGCGTCCGGACCCTCCGGGCAGGGGGAGCGGCACGGGGAGGGGCCGTCACCGTTCTGGGAGGGTCCCTTCTCTCAGAACTGACTTGCGACCGCGCGCTCCTCTGCTATTATAGAACGGACGTTCGAGCATCTTGGAGGCGCATGGTTGTTCTTGGCATAGATCCGGGACTCGCCCATACGGGCTGGGGCGTGGTGGAGACGCGAGGGTCCGCCTGCCGCGCCCGCGCGTACGGCTGCGTGACCACCCATGCCTCGGAGCCCATCGACAAGCGCCTGGGCAGGATCTACTCCGAGCTCAGAGGCGTCATCGAGAAGTATGGCCCCACCGAGCTCGCCATCGAGAGCATCTACTTTGGCGAGAACACCAAGTCCGCCATAGCCACCGCGCAGGCGCGCGGGGCGGCCATCGTGGCATGCTCGACGGCGGGCCTCTTGGTGGGGGAGTACACCCCCATGCAGATCAAGCAGGCGGTCGTGGGGACGGGCGCCGCAGACAAGTACCAGGTCATCTATATGGTCCGTACGATTCTCGGCCTCGATCACGACCCTCGGCCGGACCACGCGGCGGACGCCCTTGCCGCGGCGGTCTGCCATGCCAACGTAACGAGAACCCAGAGCCTTGGGCAGGCAAGGAGGTCCATCGCGTGATTGTCCAGCTAACGGGAACGCTTCTTGAGGTGCTGCCCTCCCGCGTTGTCCTTGACGTGGGTGGCGTTGGCTATGAGCTGGGCGTCTCGTCCACCACGGCGGCGGCGCTGCCGCACGCGGGCGAGGCGGGCGTCACCATTCTCACGCGCATGATCGTGCGCGAGGACGCCATGGAGCTCTACGGCTTTGCCTCCCGTGACGAGCGCGCGCTCTTCGATCAGCTGCGCGCCATCTCCGGCGTGGGACCCAAGCTCGCCCTCTCGGTCCTCTCGACCTTCTCGCCGGCGGTGCTGGCGCAGATTGTCACGGCCCAGGACGCGGCTCGCATGGCGCAGGTTCCCGGCGTGGGCCGCAAGAAGGCGAGCCGGCTGCTCGTGGAGCTCTCCGACGTGTTCTCCAAGAACGCCGAGCTGCGCGGGCTGGTGGGCCTTACGGAGCCCGACGGCGCCCCGCTGCCGCTGGCGGGGTCCGCGGGGGCCGGCGTAGAGGCCGAGGCAACCGAGGCACTGCTCTCCATGGGCTTTACCGGTCAGGAGGCAGAGCTTGCCCTCGAGGGTCACATTGAGGCCGGGGCCACCACCATCGAGCAGGTGCTTGCCTATGCGCTGCGCCGTCTGGGGAGTGGTCGCTGATGTGGGAGGCAAGCGAGAGGGACCTCTTTGCCCAGAGCGCGCCCGTTCGGCCGGCGGGTCCGCGTGACGTCTCCGGAGAGCTCACCTCCGAGGACCTGGACCAGGACCGCACCCTGCGCCCGCGCACCCTAGACGAGTACATCGGGCAGGAGCGCGTCCGCGAGAACCTGCGCGTGCTCATCCAGGCCGCGCGCGACCGCGGCGAGGCGCTCGACCACGTGATCTTCTCGGGCCCCCCGGGCCTGGGCAAGACCACCCTTGCCGGGATCGTGGCCAACGAGATGGGCGCCAAGATGCACACCACCTCAGGCCCCGCCATCGAGCGCGCGGGAGACCTCGCCGCCATCCTCACCAACCTCGACGAGGGCGACGTCCTCTTTGTGGACGAGATTCACCGCCTCAACCACCAGATTGAGGAGATTCTCTACCCCGCGATGGAGGACTTCTTCCTGGACATCGTCATCGGCAAGGGCCCTGCCGCGCGCTCCATCAGGATTGACGTGCCGCACTTCACGCTCGTGGGCGCCACCACGCGCACCGGTCTTCTCACCGGGCCCCTGCGCGACCGCTTTGGCATCTCGTATCGCCTTGACTACTACACGCCCGCAGAGCTGGCCGTCATTGTCACCCGCTCCGCGCGCATCCTCGGCGCCGACATTGACGAGCAGGGCGCGGCAGAGATAGCCTCGCGCTCGCGCGGCACGCCGCGCCTTGCAAACCGCCTGCTCAAGCGCGTGCGCGACTACGCTCAGGTCAAGCGCGAGGGGAGCATCACCTGGGAGGTCGCGGCGGAGGCGCTCGAGTTCTTCGAGATAGACGCGATGGGCCTCGACACCATGGACGTGCGCATCCTCACCGCGCTCTGCGAGACGTTCCGCGGGCGTCCCGTCGGCCTCACTACCATCGCGAGCGCCGTCTCGGAGGACCCCTCCACGCTCGAGGACGTCTACGAGCCGTATCTTCTGCAGTGCGGGCTCATCGTGCGCACGCCGCAGGGGCGTCAGGCAACGCTTGCCGCCTTTGATCATCTGGGTATGGAGCCTCCGGCAAGGTAGTCACGTCAAGAGTCCCTCGCGCGCTTTTCGTTATGATAGAGGTCGTATCGTGCCGTGCGGCGCCTCGGCGGCGTCGCCCTTCCCCAAAGGAGACCATTGTGAGTGGTTTTGTTTCGGCAGACAACGTCTTCGTCGGACAGAGTCTCGGGACGCGCGAGGACTTTCTCCGCTTTATCTCCGACAAGGCAGCCGAGCTGGGCGTCACCGACGATGCCTCCGCGGTCTACGAGGCGTTTGTCGCTCGCGAGGAGATGGGGGAGACGGGCATGACCGATGGCTTTGCCGTGCCCCACGCCAAGTCCTCCGCCATCAAGGACCCCGCCATCATCGTTGTGAAGAACGATCACGCCGTTGAGTGGCCGAGCTTTGACGACAAGCCCGTGAGCATTGCCATCTCCCTGCTCGTGCCGGACGGAGAGGCGGGGACCACCCACATTCGCCTGCTCTCAAAGACGGCGGTCCTTCTCATGAAGGACCCCTTCAAGAACTTCATTCAGGGCACCAACGACGCCCAAGCCATCGCCGACGCCATAAACGCTGGCATAGACGAGGACTAGCCTCGCGCCAAAATGGCCCGGTGGCCCCGTCGTGAACTGCGCCCCAAAACTTGGACGCATAAATAGTAGCCGCTAGGCGGCGTCGCGAAGGGCCTGCTCCCGGAACTCCACCGGGGTCAGGCCCTTCAGCCCGACCTGGCGCCTCACGTGGTTCCAGTGGTGG
>DXAB01000132.1 GCA_019117265.1 Candidatus Olsenella pullicola | reverse complement strand
TGCCGTCGCCGACCTGCTCTCGCCATCGTGGTCTCCGTATGGGCCGGTTCTGGCATACTAGCGAGAAGAACCTTGTCTGAGAGGGGATGCCATGGGCAGATCTGGTGGCGGCAGACCGGGCGGCGGAGGCGGACGCAGCGGGGGCTTCTCGGGCGGCGGGCGTCGCTCGGGCGGCTTCTCGGGCGGCGGCGGGCGCTCCGGCGGTAGGTCCGGCGGCTTTGGCGGCTTCCGTCCCGCGGGCGGGCCGCGTCCCGGTGGCCCTGGCCCCATGCCCCGCCCCCCTATGGGCATGCCGTTCTTTGGAGGCTGGCACCGGCCCGTCGTCGTGACCCCGGGCTATGGCGGGGTCGGCGGCTGCGGCTGTGGCGGCTGCGCGGGCATCCTTGCGGCGCTCGTGGTTCTCGCCCTGGTCCTTGCGCTCCTCTCGACGGCGTTTCCAAGCTGCAGCGGTGGCTACGGCTACGGGTACTCCTCCAGCCAGTCTCAGACCCAGACGTCAGACACCGTTCGCGAGAAGCTGCCCTCCAGCGCCGTCTCAAAGACGGACTGGTACACGGACGCCGACGGCGACTGGATCCACAATTCGGGTGCCCTCACGAGCGGCCTCGAGCACTTCTTTGACAAGACCGGCGTGCAGCCCTACGTCTACATTCTCCCCAATGGCGAGAGCACGTCCGTCGAGGAGCTCACGGCTCGCGCTGAGGCTCTCTACGACGAGCTCTTCTCGGACGAGGGTCACCTCCTTCTCGTCTTCTGCGATGACGGGCACGGCTCCTTTAACTGTGGTTACGTGGTGGGCACCGAGGCCTCTGCCATAATGGACTCCGAGGCGCTCGACATCCTTGCAGACGAGCTCAGCGATGCCTACAACTATGCCCAAAGCGACGAGGAGGTCTTCTCGGACGCCTTCCGAAAGACGTCGGACCGCATCATGTCGGCGGCGGACGAGCAGGCGCGCGAGGAGACGCTTGGCACCGTGGGCATCGTCGTTGCGGTTGTTGCCGCGGTGGGCGTCGTTGCCTACGTTGTGGTTCGCCGGCACAAGGCAAAGGAGGCGGCGGAGCAGAAGAGGATGGAGGACATCCTCAACACCCCGCTCGAGAAGTTTGGCGAGAAGGACGTCGAGGACCTTGCGGACAAGTACGAGAAGGACGGCCCCGTGAGCGGGGACAAGGACTAGCCACAAGAAGGGAACAGACATGGGAATCCTGGACCGTTTTGCCACCATCGTGAAGGCCAACGTCAACGAGCTGCTCGACAGGGCCGAGGACCCGGCCAAGATGGTCGACCAGTACCTCGTTGACCTCACCGAGTCGCTTGCCGAGGTCAAGCAGGAGACGGCCGCCGTGATGGCGGAGGAGGCGCGCACCAAGCGCTCCGTCGACGCCAATGCCGAGGAGGTCGCCCGCATGGAGGGCCTCGCGCGCAAGGCGATCGCCGCCGGCAACGAGGACGACGCGCGCGTGTTTCTCGCCAAGAAGCAGAGGCTCGAGGCCGCGGGCGCCGAGATGGCAAAGGCTGCCGACGCCGCGCGCGCCAACGCCGAGAAGATGCGCCAGATGCACGACAAGCTCGTGGGTGACATCGAGGAGCTGAAGAGCCGCCGCGAGACGATCAAGGCCAAGATGGCCGTTGCCAAGACGCAGGAGAAGGTCGCCGGCTTCACCTCTGGCGCCGACAAGGCCGAGAGCGCCATCGAGGCGTTCAACCGCATGGAGGAGAAGGCAGACAAGATGCTCGACACCGCCGACGCCATGGCCGAGCTCACCGAGGAGCCCGTCGATGACGCCGCGGCGCTCGAGGCCAAGTACGCAGACGCCGCCAACGACGCCGCCGTGGAGGATGAGCTCGCCCGCCTCAAGGCCGACATGGGCCTCTAACCTGACAAAAGTTGACAAAAGTGACAGGGTAAACTGTCATGATGACAAAAGTGACAGGGTAAACTGTCATAAAATCGCGCGGGCGAGAAGACGGCTCTTCTCGCCCGCGCGTTGCGCTTCTCCGTTGATTTGCCCGCTAGATGAGAAGCCCCATCTGGCATGCGCGCTCCTCGAGCGCGTCCACGGCATCGTAGGGCTCCCAGACGTTGGCGACGGTATCCTCCATGGGACACTGCCCTGTGCGACTGCGGTTAGAGATGTGGGGCACCAGAAGGTCGTAGCTCGTCGCAATGCCGCTGGTAAGAAGAACCGCGCGGCCGGTCCACGACATGACGGGGGAGAAGACGGCCTCGGGTCCAAGGATGGCGTAGAGCAGCGCGGGCGCCTTGCCGACGACCTTGTCGGCAACGGAGAAGCCGCGCAGACTCTTGTGGTCGAGCACCCACTTGAGGAGCGGCTTTACCCCGCGCTCGGTGCAGGTGTAGATCTCGTCCCCGCGCACGGCAACGAGGGTCGCCTGCTTGTTGGCGATGAGCAGGGCACGAGCAAGGTCCAGATCGGTGGCTTGCATGTCTTCAATCCTCCCAAGTTCGTGGGTGAATCAAGTCAGTGGGCAATTTATCACAACCACAAAGGGCGACAATACCGCTCGCCGAATGACATGACAAAGGTGACAGGGTAGATTGTCATCAAACTACCCGCTGTCTTCCTCATATCTTCCCATTATTTAGCTGATAACTATCACTATAAAAGAAACTAGTAGAAATTAAAAATCACTGAATACTCTGAATCTCTTTGGGGAATTGTTATCTCATCATCTATGGAGAGGAGAGAGGTCATGAGGGCTGCCCGCAGAGTTGCCGAATCGGGGTTTTACCACGTTGTGACGCGAGGCAACGGCAAGCAGATCATCTTTGAAATCGACGAAGATCGCGCTGCGTTTGTAAGGCTGCTCCGGGAGTGTACGCACTCAGAGGGGGTGAGCGTCATTGCCTGGTGCCTCATGGAGAACCACGTGCACATTGTTCTGCTGGACCCGGACGGCAGGCTCAGCGATGTCATGCGCACGCTTCTGACCCGTTATGCAAACCGATTTAACGCGCGTACCGGTCATGTGGGGCACGTCTTTCAGGAGCGTTTTTTCAGCGAGACAATCGAAAGCGATCGACAACTGCTTGCTGCCGTGAGGTACGTTCACCTCAACCCTGAAAAGGGCGGGCTCTGTGCTGCCGAGAAGTACCGGTGGAGCAGCTATTCCGAATACGTTGGAAACAAGACGGCTCAGCTCACGAGAACCGATATCGTGCTGGACATGCTTCAGGGGACGGAAGGATTTGCCAGGCTGATTCGTCAGCCGGATGATGCCTATGCCTATGTCCCGCGCTGCGAGCTGTTGGATGAGGACGACGCGCTGACAATTGCCACAGATGCCCTTCTCGCCGCAGGCCTCTGCGCTCTCGGTGACGTCAAGGGACTTTCCAAGCCCAGGAGGAACAAGGCCATCGTGGTGCTGAGCAAACTGGGCTTTTCCATACGGCGCATCGAGCGCATGACGGGGGTGGGGAGGGGGACAATTGCCTACGTGCTTCGCCGGGAACGAGAAGCGCAGGGCAACGAATGATGACAGTTTACCCTGTCACCTTTGTCATAAAAAGGGCCGCCACCCGGGGGTGACGGCCCAAAACGTGACAGTTTACCCTGTCACCTTTGTCAGCATCGCTACTCGTTGAGAGCGGCGTTGACGGCGACGGCGCAGGCGACGGTGGCACCGACCATGGGGTTGTTGCCCATGCCGATGAGACCCATCATGTCAACGTGCGCGGGCACCGAGGAGGAGCCGGCAAACTGAGCGCTGGAGTGCATGCGGCCCATGGTGTCGGTCATGCCGTAGGAGGCGGGGCCGGCGGCCATGTTGTCCGGGTGCAGGGTGCGGCCGGTGCCGCCGCCGGAGGCGACGGAGAAGTACTTCTTGCCGGCGAGCACGCGCTCCTTGAAGTAGGTGCCGGCAACCGGGTGCTGGAAGCGCGTGGGGTTGGTGGAGTTGCCGGTGATGGAGATGTCGACGTTCTCGTGCCACATGATGGCAACGCCCTCGCGGACGTCGTCGGCACCGT
>DXAB01000131.1 GCA_019117265.1 Candidatus Olsenella pullicola | reverse complement strand
CCACCACTGGAACCACGTGAGGCGCCAGGTCGGGCTGAAGGGCCTGACCCCGGTGGAGTTCCGGGAGCAGGCCCTTCGCGACGCCGCCTAGCGGCTACTATTTATGCGTCCAAGTTTTGGGGCGCAGTTCAGGAGTGCCTCCCATTCCTCAGACTTCTATTTCCATGTCCAAGAAATGGGAGGCAGCTCATGAAGACCGGGGGGCGCGTCGAGTCGAGCGGAGGCTAGCCCCTGTTGCGACGCCCGCGCAGCGTCAGTGCCACGGCAGCCACGGCAGCCCCGCCCACGGCGAGAAGCCCGGGCAGCGTCGTGTTGGCATCGTCGCCCGCGTAAGGAATCGCCTCGTCGCCGGCCTCGTTGTTGTCGGCGGCATTGTTGTTGTCGCCGGAGACGCCGGTGTCATCGTTGTCGGCGACATTGTTGTTGTCGTCGGTGTCGCCAGTGTCGCCGGTGTCGCCGGTGTCGTCGGTGTCGTCGGTGTCGCCGGTGGTGTCGTCAACGGGGGTCGTTCCCTCCTGGACGTAGCCGCAGACGGTGCAGGAGCGCTCCCACAGGCCGTCGTCGACCTGCTCCCACGCGCCAAAGACGTGCTCGGAGCGGTCCTTCACGGCCCCGCACTCCTCGCAGACCTTCCAGTGGTCGGCCTCATCGTGCTTCCAGTCGGACCAGACGTGCTCGTGAGCCGGGGGCGTCACGGACTCGGCAACGAAGGTCGCCTCGATCGTGTGGTCACCGGTCACGTTGCCGAAGGCGTAGCTGTCCACCGCGCCCACGGACACGCCGTCGACCTTCACGTCGGCGATCGCGTAGCCCTCGTCGGGCGTGATCGTGAAGGCCTGGTCAGCGCCGTCGGCCACGGTCACGGCCCCGTTGGGAGTTATGGTTCCGCCCTCACCGGCCGAGGCGGTGATGGTGTGCTGGGCCGCGCGGAACGACACGTCGATGGTGTGGTCACCGGTCACGTCGCTGAAGGCGTAGCTGTTCACCGCGCCCACGGACACGCCGTCGACCTTCACGTCGGCGATCGCGTAGCCCTCGTCGGGCGTGAACGTGAAGGCCTGGTCAGCGCCATCGGCCACGGTCACGGCGCCGGACGGAGAGATGCTGCCGCCCTCACCGGCCGAGGCGGTGATGGTGTGCTGCTCCCAGGTGAGCACGTACGGGGAGAAGTCCCCGGCAGCAACGTGGAAGCGGATGCCCTGCGCAGTATTCTCGATGGTCACGTTCTCCGCGTCGCAGCTGTCGACGTCCGTGACGTCAAAGCCGGACTGTGCACCGTCTCTGTGAAGGCCCTTCAGGTGCAGGAGCGAGAAGTTCGTGCTCTCGTCGGTTCCCTCGGGATAGGCCCAGTAAATATCTATGCCGTTCTCAGAGGTAATCCACGCGTTGCTATTGTTGGAGTCAACGAGGTCCAGGTACTTCATCTGGTATTGACGCGCGGGGTCGGCCCCGCCGAGCTCCTTGTCAACGCGCTCCCTCAGCGCAGAGGCGCGGTCAACTCCGTCCGAGGTGATGATGTCGTCGAAGAGCAGCTGCGGCCTGGCGTCGGAGGGTAGGGTCACGCCCGTGTCGTTGAGGGTGTAGGTAGTGCCGCCCTCGGGCTCGACCGCGAGCGCCGTGTCCGCCGCGAGCTTGTCGTCGGGCGCCGCGGTGGCTATGTCGCTCGTGACGTCAGACGGGTCGTCAGCCTCGACCGCGCGAACCGTCAGCGTGCCGGAACCAAGAGCGACCGCATAGGTGGCGTCATCCTGCTTGGCGGAGAGGTTGGCGAGGTTGTTCTCGCCCAGATAGAGGTTGACGGCATACTGCGCGAAGGTCTCGCTCACGTCAGAAACGTCAAACTGGTCGCTCGTCACGACCTCGCCCGCGGCGTTGGTGTAGGTCACCCGCACGTCATCCTGACCGGCAGCCGGCTCGAAGTGGTAGTAGCCGTCACCGTCGGAGACGACCGTCCAGCTCTTGTTGGTGGTCTCGTTGGCGAAGGTCAGGCCCGTAGGATCGTCCACACCCTCGATGCGGAACATCGGGTGCGGCAGGGAGTTCTCGGTCGTGGCGCCATCGCTTCCGACGACTGCGCTGTAGCCGTCGCCGCCCTCGTAGACCGTGAGGTCGGCCGGCGTGACGGTCACGACCTTGGCCGTGGGTTCCTCAGGGGTCTCCTGCAGGAACACGACCGCGTAGCCGGTGGCGTTCTGACCGGGTACATTCAGCGAGAAGGACCCGTCGGCAGCGGGAGTCACAACGTAGAGAGGCACGGCCGCGCCCTCAACCGGAGCACCGGTTTCATCGGTCGCCACGAGCGCGGCGTAGAGGGGCTTGTCGGCATCATAGGTGAGATCAGACACCGAGAAGAGCTGCGTGCCCGCCGTGGTCTCGTACCAGAAGGAGCCTACGACCGTGGCGAGCTGTTGATCGGTATAAGCCGCAGTAGCCGCCGACTCAGCCGCAGTGGAGGCATTGCCGAGCTTCACGCCGTTCGCGGGGTTCTCGATATTGAAACCATAGCGAGAAAAGAGGATGTTCTGATAATCGATATTGACGTCATTAGAGACAGAGAGGTGACGCGTTGCGTATCCATAATCCTTTTCCCCTCCCGTGACAACCAAAGAGCTCTGATCTCCGCCCTCAGTCGCTGCAGTTACACCGTCAGCATTGGTTGTGACGGTCGCATTGCGAACATTGCCATCAATGGTGCCAGAATTCAGCTCTGCACGCGCTGCCTGAGAACCCCAGTTATCCTGACTCCAGTTGGACAGCTTCACTACAACGCCGGCATTATCTCCGGCAGAAACATTACCCGAAACGGTCCCGCCATTTAGCACAAACAGGCATCCTTCGCTGACATATACTCCCGCGCCCTTATCGGAGGTGGCGCTCAGGGAAACGTTGTCACTAACGGAAGCGCCCTCTTCGATTGTCACACTTCCGAAACTAGCGTTTATTCCAGCCACGCCGCCTGTGGAGTAGTTTCGAGAGACCTCAGCACCGTCATGCAGTGTCACGGAAGTCGTAAACATGTTATGAGCCATGCAGATTCCCGCATGGGAGGTGCTGAAGTTATCAATTATCTTACCGTAGACATCTAAGGTACCGTTAATGGTCTGCATGGTTACGGTGCCGTAGCCACTGCCCCCGTTGTCATGCACTGAACCGGTCTGACCAATGCTGCACCTCAATGTACCCTCAGTCGAAGCGCTTGGACTGCCCTCATTCATGTGGATTGCCGTATTCTGCAGCCCCGTGATCTCACCGTTCATCGTCAAGCTTGCCGGCCCGCTACCGTAGAGCTGTATGCCTGTAATGTTGGCCGAGCAGTCCCGAAGCACAGAGCCATCATTCATGGTGCAAGAGCTCTCCTCTGCACCGACAGACCCAAGAATATAGATGGCGTTTCCGTTTTCGCTTCCCGAAATTTTGCTAATTGATCCGTTGAGCGTCAGGTCGGCACCGCCGCGCAGATGTACGGCCACACCCGCAGTGCCATTCCACGCATTGCTGCTTGACGCAATGGAATAAATCGACCCATTTACTGTCGCGCTACTCCCCGACCCATCGGCATAGATGGCGTGACCATCCGTGTCGTGAATAGAGGCTCCCTCTTCGAGCGTAAACGTACCTGACTGAATCCAGACTGCACCGGCAAAGCCGTAGTCAGACTTGTCACCCTTGGCGCGATCGAACTCCTTATCGTCAAAAATCTGACTGCCGCTCTGCATCACGAGCGTTCCGCCCGAAACGCGCACAGCAGACATCCCACCATAGTTCTTTAGCTGCGTCCCCTCGCCAAGGGTTATGGTGACGTTCCTGCTATATGTCGCTATGATGCCGTCTTGGACGATCTCAGAGTTAGGGATCAGGACACCGCCTATCTCTGTGGAACCGCCCTCCATAACAGGATTCCCATCTTCATCAACCATAGGATTACCGTCATCATCTACTTTTTGATGAGGGGCCACCTGCACGTAGTGGGTACCTTCGGTATTGCCGTTATCGTCAAGAATTAGATTCGTAATGGTCAGCGAGCCAGTGTTGCCAACCTCAATCATGGCACCGTTATACCCACCCAGATTGGTATCGCTGCTCATTTTGAAGCCGTCATTGCAGCGAGTTAGGGTCCATGGACCGCCAACGCTCGTGATAGTGAGGTTCTTGTCCCAATATCGTGCGGGAGCACTCATCGTGAGGTCGCTCATCACGTAGATGGTGTCTCCGTCATGGGCTATCTCAACAGCATGGGCAAGGGTCGCCACGGGAGCATCGTCCGTCAGACCGTTATTAGTATCATTGCCGTTAACGCTCACGTACACGGCGCCCGCAACGCGGGGATCAACGGAGGTCTGCTCGGCCTCCCCGCTCGTCTCGTTCTGCACGACAATCTCCTCGCCGGGCTGCCCGTCACCTGACGCCGGCTCCTCGGCGAGCGCCGCCGACAGCGGCGCAGCCCCTGCCAGCAGCGCCACGCCAAGCAGGACCGCCAGCCACCTCGGACTCCCTTCCGTATTTCTCATGTTTACCGCCTTTCCTTTGACAATTTGCACATCAAGGGACACCGGCCGCGCCGATGCCCCGTCGTGTCACTCGGATGGCACGGCCGGCAACCGCGCTCGATACCAGTTCGACAGCTGTGCCCCGTTTTCGGCAAAGCGCATCTCGACCTCGATGAGCCCGTCGCGGCGCAGCGCGGCAAGGCCCCGGTCAACGGTCTTGACGTTTCGTCCGGTGAGTTTTGCAAGGTCACGCTTGGTGGCGCAGATGCCACCTTTGAGCGCGGTCTCCCCACCGATGTAGTGCAGGAGCTCGCGCTGGGTCCACGTGAGGCGACGGGGAGCAACTTCGGTATCCCTGGCCCCTTCAAACCCCGTCATCACGCACCCCTGCCCAAAACGTTAGACATTTTTCCCATTGCCCGAAGAAATCGCCACCCAGGGCGTTCCTGCAGAAGAATGTACCCCCTGGGGCATTTTGTACATTTAATCACCCGCCGTTCAAATTGTCTACTTTATGAGCCTGAGAATGGACGGGCGCAGGAGGTCTTCTCACGCGGGTCCTGTGATGTTTCCACATGAAATGGGCCCCCGGGCCATGGGTAAACCTGCGGTCCGAATCTACCTACGGGCGCAACCACAGGCGTCCACCCCGCACAGCGAGAAGAGCCATGAAAAAACGCCCCGGGCCGAGAAGGGCACGGGGCGTGAGGCGCGAGATGCGTGCGGCGCGCTAGTCGAGGTCGCCGAAATCAGCCGCAGTCGCTGTCGGGGCGGGCGTGGAGATGGGGGCCACGGGCGTGGGGGCGGCAACGGGGACGTCGGCGTGCGTGGTGCCGGCGGAGCCGGTCAGCGAGGAGGAGAGGCCAACCTGAGACGGGAAGACGGCCTCGGCGTCGTCCATGAAGTGCTGGAGGAGCTTCTTGTACTCGGCGCGGAACTCCTCGCGGGAGCTCTTGAGGCGATCGATCTCGTCGAGCTCGTTCTGCTTCTCGGCGAGGGCCTGACGGATGACCTCGCGAGCCTTGGCGTCGGCCTCGTTACGAATGCGCTCGGCGTTGTCGCGCGCGTCGGCCACGAGCTTGTCGGCGGACTGCTGGGCAACGATGAGCACCTGGGAGATCTGGCGCTCGGAAGCGGCGAGCGTGTCGGTGGCAACCGGCGCGGGCACGGGAGCCGGCGCGGGGGCGACCTCGCGCTCCTCGAGGTTGGCAATCTGAGCCTGGGCGGCTGAGAGCTGCTGCTCGGTGGAGGTCAGGCGGCCCTTGAGGTCAGCGATCTTCTGAAGCATCGCGTCAACCTCGGAGGAGAGCTGCTCGAGGAAGGCGTCGACCTCCTCGGTGTCGTAGCCGTGCTTGGAGGGAGAGAAGGTCTGCTGTTCGATGTCTGCTGGTGTGATTGCCATTCTATTTCCCTTTCGCTGAGCGCCGGCGCGGACGCCTGCCCGCGCAACCGTACCAGATAATTCTACAGAATAAGCGAGAAGACCAGTCGCTCGATGATGCCGAGCGCCAATATTGCCACAACTGGCGAGAAGTCAATGCCGCCAAACGGCGGGATGACCCTGCGGAAGATCCCAAGATAGGGCTCGACCAGCATGCCGATGGCGCCGCGAACGTCGTCCAGGAAGCCTCCGCCGCGCATGGGAACCCACGACAGGAGGCACCAGACCACGATGAGCACCTCGTAGATGTTAAACAGGCGTTGAATCAAAACGACGATGTTGAGCACTCGGGGAGCCTTTCCTCTTTCCTACCTGCCGGCGAGCTCGCGCGTGCGGGCGAGCGCCGCGTCCACGGCCGCGTACGTCCCGTCCATGAGCGCCGGCTCGAGCTCTCGCAAAGCCGCAGCCGTCGTTCCGCCGGGAGAGGTCACGCGCTCCATATATTCCCTCGGATGCACGCCCTCATTCAGCAGCTCCTCGGCGCACCCGCGCATGGTAGTCTCCACCAGCTCGCGCGCGGAGGCCGCGGGAAGCCCCCGCAGCACGGCAGCGCGCGTGAGCGCGTCCACAAAGAGCGAGAAGAACGCGGGAGCCGTGCCAACAACGGCCCCCGAGACGTCCAGCTGGTCCTCGCGCATCACGGCAACCGACCCCAGCGCCGAGAAGAGCTCGCACGCAAGCGACACGTCATCGGCCGTGGCGCTCGCGCCACCCGTGACGGCCGTGGCGCCGGAGCGCACTTGCACCGGCAGGTTGGGCATCACGCGCACCACGCGCGCCCCGGGAAGGGCTGCCTCAATGGTGGCGACACTCACCCCCGCGGCGATGGAGATGACGCACCTCCCCGCGAGGCGGGCGGCCACCTGTCCCATGACGTCGCCGAGCACCTGGGGCTTCACCGCCAGGATGACGACGTCGGGCTCCTCGGCGGCAAGCGACGGCGCGTCCGCGAGGACGCGCATGCCGGTCTTGGCGAGCGCCGCGCGCTTCTCGCCGTCGGAGTCTGCCACGAGCACGCGCGCGGCGGGGAGCAGACCCGAGTCAACGAGCCCGCGGGCAATGGAGCCACCCATCGAGCCACCGCCGATGATGCCAACGGAGATGTTCAGCTCAGATGACATCGCGCGCCGCCTAGCGGACGAGGTCGCCATCGGCGACGAGCTTGTCGATGTCAGCCTTGGAGAGGGAGGCGCCGGCGGGCAGCACGGCAAAGACGCGGTCGCCCAGCTCCTCGATCTCGCCGCCGATGCCGTACGAGAAGCCAAAGCAGAAGTCCAGGATGCGCTTGGCCGTCTCGATGTTGGTGTTGCGGAAGACGACGACCACGGGCTGGTTGGTGCGCACGCGGCGCACGACGGTCTGGACGTCGTCATAGGAGACCGGCTTGAGCACGTAGGGCGGAAGCTGGCTCGATGAGATGCGTGAGATGGTGCGCGGGCCGAGGTCTCCGGGGGTGGGGATGCGCCCGGTCGCGGACTCGTAGGCCTCGGCGGCAGGGGTTTCGGCGTAGGCGCGCGGACTCACGGGAGCCGTCTGCTGGGTGCGCTCGGCGCTCACGGGACGGCCGGAGCGGGTGTAGACGGATACGCTCTCCGCCTCGGGGCGGGGGGTCGTCCCCAGAAGGCGCGGACTCGAGCCGGGGTCGCGGCGACGGGCGGAGGCACCGCGGTCGTAGCCCTCGTCCTCGTAGTCCTCCTCGTAGTAGTCGTCCTCGTAGTAGTCGTCCCCGGCGATGCCGTGGAGCTTGTCCTTGATCGTGTCGAGAAAACTCATGTCATTCTCCTTCATCTGGCTTGCTGCCGTCTGTCTCCCCGCGAGCCCCCGCGTCCGCACGTCCAAAAACGCACTCGGCGCAACGTGGACGCGAGGCTCGCGGGCTCCGTGGTCACGTCAGGGCATAGCCCTGGTCAAACACGCACCTGCCGAGGCGGACGAGGGTGGACCCCTCCTCCACCGCAATCTCAAAGTCGTCGCTCATCCCGCATGAGAGCGTCTCGAGCGCAAGCCCCGTGCGAGCGCGCAGCTCCTCGGCGAGCTCCCTCAGGCCCGAGAAGGTCCTGCGGGCGGCGTCCGCGTCTCGGGCGGGCGCCATCGTCATGAGGCCCCGGACGCGCAGGCCCGAAAGCGCCACGACGCGCTCCACGGCGGCGCGAAGCTCGTCCGGGGAAAAGCCGGACTTCGAGACCTCCCCCGAGACGTTCACCTCGAGAAGCACGTCCGAGCGGAGGCCGCGCGCCTCGCTGCGCACGGAGACCGCCTCGGCGAGGTGCTCCGACGAGATGGAGTGAATGAGCGCCACGCGCCCGATCACCTGGTTGATCTTGTTCTTCTGGAGGTTGCCGATCATGTCAAAGCGCACGCCGGCCATCTCGGGGAGCCCCCCGAGCGCCTCGAGCTTTCTTCCCAGCTCCTGCGGGCGGTTCTCGCCAAAGGCGTCCCAGCCCGCCCCGCGGGCGAGAAGCACCTCGCTCGGGCCCACGGTCTTGGAGACCGCGATGGCGCGCACGTCACTCGCGGACCTGCCGGACCGCTCGGCAGCGGCGGCCACCCTCTCCAGAATCTCGTCCCGACGCTCGCGGAGGAAGCACGCGTACCGCTCGTCCTCGCTCATCGGGGCATCACCTCCCCCTTCGCGTGGGGCGCGTCACCCTTCGCGGGCCACGCCCGCGTCTCGTCGAGCATCACCGCAAGGGCCCCGTGCCTGCCGCAGGTCCCGTTCTCGGCCCGATACGAGAAGAACCGATCCGTGCTGCTCGCCGTGGAGACGTCGCACCACGAGGTCCGCTCGGGCAGGACGCCCGCGTCCGCGAGCGTTGCCGCGAGACAGGCGGAGAGGTCGAGGTGGCGCGGCGAGCAGAGCGCCGACGGACCAAACTCCGCCGAGAAGCGCTCGGCGAGCTCCTCCGAGACCTCATAGTCCGCTCCGAGCACGTGCGGCCCCACGAAGGCGCTGACCTCGGACGGCGCGCAGCCGGCCTCCTCGCAGAGAACGCGCACGGCCTTTGATGCGATGCGCGCGATCGTCCCGCGCCAACCGGAGTGCGCCACGGCAAAGCCCCCGGGGCACGTGAGCACCACCGGGACGCAGTCCGCAAAGCAGAGCAGCACCGGGACGTCGAGCGCCGTGCACACCACGGCGTCCGCTCCGGCACGCGCCTCCGCCTGGGCGCGGGCAACGTCGTCGGCACGCCCGGACCGCACGACCACAACGTGGTCGCCGTGCACCTGGCGCGGGTTCACAAGGCTCCCGAGAAGCCCCTCGGCCCCGATGGCCGCGAGCGCCCGGCGGCGATTCTCGGCCACGGCGGCCGGGTCGTCGCCGCAGGCAGAGCCCAGGTTGAGCGAGGCGTACGGGGCGCTCGAGACCCCGCCCGAGCGCTCGGTGAATGCAAAGGTGACCCCGCCCCCAGCGCTCTCGCTGGTGAGCAGGGTCACGCCTCCCACGTGATGTCGTGTCAGGAGGGGCATTTAGAGTCGGCTGCGCTTGAGGAACTCGGGGATGTCAAACTCCTTGTCGTTGGAGGACGAGGAGGACTGCGGGCGGCTCACGTTGATGGGCTTGGAGGCCGGCTTGGGCTTCGGGGCGCTCCTGTGCTCGGAGGCGGCGGGGCGGGTGACGGTCATCGTGGGCAGCTGCTGCTGGACGTTGCCGTCATCAAAGCCGGTGGCGATGACGGTCACGCGGACCTGGTCGCCGAGGGACTCGTCGACGACGGTGCCAAAGATGATCGTGGCCTCGGGGTCGACGTTCTGGGCAACGAGGTCGGCGGCGTCGTTGATCTCCTGGATGCCGAGGTCCTTGTTGCCGGCGATGGAGAGAAGGACGCGCGTGGCGCCGTCGATGGAGCCCTCGAGCAGGCGGCTGGAGATGGCCTCCTCGGCGGCGTCGGTGGCGCGGTTGTCGCCGGAGGCGGTGCCGATGCCCATCATCGCGGTGCCGGAGCTCCTCATGATGGTGCAGACGTCGGCAAAGTCGAGGTTGATGAGGCCCGGAACGGTGATGAGGTCAGTGATGCCCTGGGTGCCCTGGCACAGGACGTCATCGGCCATGCGGAAGGCCTCGAGCATGGTGGTCTTCTTCTCGGAGAGGTCGAGCAGGCGATCGTTGGGGATCACGATGAGCGTGTCGACGTTCTCGGAGAGGTTGCGGATGCCCTCGATGGCGGAGTTGTAGCGCTTGCGGCCCTCGAAGGCGAAGGGCTTGGTCACAACGCCGACGGTAAGGGCGCCGATGTCGTTCTTGGCGATGTCGGCAACAACGGGGGCAGCGCCGGTACCGGTGCCGCCGCCCTCGCCAGCGGTGATGAAGACCATGTCGGCACCGGCGAGCGCCGCCTTGATCTCGTCGCGCGTGTCCTCGGCGGCCTCCTTGCCGACCTCGGGGTTGGCGCCGGCGCCAAGGCCCTTGGTGATGTCAGTGCCAATGTGGACCTTGATGTCGGCGTCGGAGATGGCGAGGGCCTGGGCGTCCGTGTTGACGGCGACGAACTCAACACCGCGGATGCCCTCCTCGATCATGCGGTTGACGGCGTTGGTGCCGCCACCGCCCACGCCAACGACCTTGATCACGGCGAGATAGTTGCTGAGGGTGTCGGTGTCCTTGATCATCGTGTTCCTCCTCATGGTGCCTACGTACTTCGTTCTGAGCGTGTTCCTTTACGTTTTTTCGCTCATCCCGTCGTAGGCAAAACCCTAAAGGTCAAGTTAAGCCCGACGCTTGGGATAAAGCGACGTATAATTGCACACTTGAGGGTAGTTCGTCAAACAGTTTGATGAAACTGTGAACCTTGCAGCTCAGAGACCCTGCTCATCGGAGGCTGCACCATCTTGGCCCGTCACGTCGGCGCCCTCAGAACCCTCAACGTCCTGCTCGACGGTGCCGTCTGAGGTGCCGTCGCCCTCCTGGGACTGGCCCTGCTCGCCGTCCGTGCCCTGCTCGTCGTTTGTGACCTGGCCCTCGCCCTGAGTGGGCGCGTTGGCATCAAGGCCCTCGTTGAGGCCGTCAAACATGGAGCTGCCCTCCGCGGACTCCACGGTCTCGGAGTCGATGGTCCTCACGGACGGGTTGGAGACCACGCGCACGACGATGTAGAGCGCGGTGTCGGGGTACTTCTCCAGATACTCCGTGACGATGCGCTCCTTCTCGGGGATGTCCGTCGCGGAGCCCAGGGAGACGGCCACACCGTTGTTGAGCATGCACCAGATGTCCTCCGTTGAGGAGGCGGAGTAGCACACGATCTTTGAGGAGAGCTCGTCAGAGAAGCCCTCGCGGAACTCAGAGACGCTCTGGAGGACCTCGTCGGTTGCCTGGGAGCCCGACTTGGGGTCAACGGTCGAGGGAACGTCGGTGATGAGCAGGTATCCCTCCGCCTGGGCCAGGGCGAGCGCGGCGTCGTCCACGGACTGCCCCTCGGCCGCCTCGATCCTCGTGGGCTGGATCCACGTCCCGGCATCGCCGAGATACCACGCAACGGAGCCCGACCCCATGACCACGAGCGAGTCCACGTGCTGCTCGTTGATGACGAGCTTGAGCGTGCCGGGGAAGATGCGCTCGAAGGAGACGGACGCCACCCACGGGTTCTTCTTGAGCGAGGCCTCAATCGCGGCGGTGTCCACGTTGAGCAGCGTCGAGCCAAGGGGGACCTGCGCAAGGTTCTCGACGTCCTCCACGCTCACGTGCTCGGTGGGCTCCACCTCAATCGAGGTGATCTGGAACATCGAGGAGTCGCGCAGCACAAAGTAGGCGACGAGCAGAGCGAGCGCCACGGCGACGAGGGCTCCGGCCCCGATGGCCAGTATGCGGAGGGCCTCGATGCGTTGATGCCGCTTGCGGCGCTCGCGCGAGGTCGCGGGGGCCTGCTGGGACGAGGCCGCGCCGCGATGCGAGGCGCGGCTGAGAAAGGCCGGCGTGGAGCCGCTGCCCGATCCTGAGCCGCCGCCCGTGCGCGGGGCGGGCGCGGCCTTTGAGGCGGTCGTGCGCGCAGACGCGGGGGCGCCCAGCCCGCGCGAGGGGCGCGTGGGCCTTGAGGGCGCCGCCTTCTTGCGCGGCGTGGGACGCCTGACCTCGTCTCCAGACATCGTGACCGCCTAGAACCCGAGGAGCTTGACCTCACAGGCGAGGTCGACTCCGTGACGGTTGAGAACCGCGTCATGCGCGCGGCGGATGAGGGCGACGACGTCTGCCGCCGTGGCCCCGCCGCGGTTGACGATAAAGTTGGCGTGCTCAGGAGAGATCTGCGCCGCGCCCTGCTCGGCCCCGGAGAGGCCGCAGGACTGGATGAGCAGACCCGCCGAGCGCTCGGGCGGGTTGCGAAAGACCGACCCGCAGCTAGGCCTTGAGAGCGGCTGCGCCTCTCTGCGGCGACGCAGGCGCTCCTCCATGTCACGCGTGATGAGCGCGGGGTCACCGGGCTCAAGCCCGAGGGTCGCCTCGAGGATGATCTCTGAGGTGGGAAGCGAGGTGCGGCGATAGCCCCACTCGATCTCCCCGCCCGCGTAGCGGTGCATGCCCTCGCCCGGGCGCAGGACCACGAGGTCGCGCACGCGCGGGCCGATCCACTCCCTGCGCGTGCCGGCGTCCATGGAGACGGCGCCCCCGAGCGTGCCGGGAATGCCGACGCAGAACTCAAGTCCCGAGAGGCCCGACTTCATGGCCTGGTTGACAACGCGCGCGAGCTGGGCGCCGCCTCCCGCGGTGATGGTTGCCTCCTCGGCGCTGACCTTCATGCGGGAGAACTCGCCGTCAAGAAGGATGACGCAGCCGTCGTAGCCTTTGTCGGACACGAGCACGTTGGAGCCCTTGCCGAGCAACACCCACTCGACGCCCTCCTGCGCCAGGACCTCGAGGGTCCTCTGCAGGGCACCGTAGCTGTGCGCCACCACCACGAGGGCCGCCGGCCCGCCGATGCGGTAGCTCGTCCGGCGGGACAGCGGCTCGTCGCGCAGGACGTCAGCGTCAACCGCCCCAGAGAGGGCCATGTACGCGTTGGACACGCTCACGAGGCGCTCTCCCCACGCTGGCGCATGGCCTCGATGAAGGCGGGGCCCATGCTCGTGACGTCGCCGGCTCCCTGGGTGATGAGCAGGTCGCCGGGGCGGACGAGCTCGCAGAGGTTCTCGATGAGGCGCTTGCGATTGGGGACGTACGCCACGTCCGTGACGTTGCCCGTATGGCGAACGGCCTCGACGACGGTCTTGCCCGAGATGCCGGGGATGGGCATCTCGCCGGCGGAGAAGACGTCCATGACGCGCAGGACGTCCGCGCAGTCGAAGGCGTGGCCGAACTCGGTGGCGAGCGCCTGGGTGCGGGTGTAGCGGTGAGGCTGGAAGACGCAGATGACGCGCTTGAAGGGAAGGTCCTTCGCAGCGGCGAGCGTCACGGAGATCTCGGTGGGGTGATGGCCGTAGTCGTCCACCACGGTGACGCCGGCAACGTCGCCCACGTGCGTGAAGCGCCGGCGCGCGCCCCTGAACTGCGAGAGCGCCGCGGCGGCGGCCTCGACGTCGAGGCCCAACACGTCTGCCACGGCAATCGCGGCGGTTGCGTTTGACATGTTGTGTCGACCGGGGTTGGAGCTGATCGTCACGTGGACGCTCCTCTCGCCGCCGGGAAGGCGGACGGAGAAGTTGCTCGCAAGGGCGTGGTGGCTGTCCTCGGGCAGGCAGACGTAGTCGCAGGACTCGTCAAAGCCATACGTCACGACGCGGCGCCCCGTGGAGCGCGCGAGCTCGACGTAGTGGGCAACGTCACCGTTGATGACGACCGTCCCCCCCTCGCCCACGAGGCCCATGAACGTGCAGAAGGTCCTCTCGATGTTCCCGAGCGTTCCGTAGTGGTCGAGGTGGTCCGCCTCGATGTTGGTGACCACCACCACGTTGGGGTTGAGGTAGAGGAAGGAGCCGTCGGACTCGTCCGCCTCGCAGACGAAGTGCTCGCCCGAGCCGTTGCGGCCGTTGGTGTCATAGCCCTCAACCACGCCGCCGATGAGGAAGGAGGGGTCCAGCCCCATGCGGTCGAGCATCGTGGCCACCATCGAGGAGGTGGTCGTCTTGCCGTGCGTACCCGCCACCGCCACGGTACGCTGCGAGCCCGAGAGATACGAGAGCATCTTGGCGCGCGGCCAGATGGGGATTCCCAGCTCGTGGGCGCGCACGACCTCGGGGTTGGTGTCGGGGATGGCGGTGGAGGTCACCACGACCTGTGGGGAGGCCTCGTCGATCGTAGCCGCCTCGTGGCCCACGCGCACGGGAATGCCGGCAGCCTCGAGCTCGCGGACGTAGTGGGAGCTCTTGAGGTCGGAGCCGGTGACGCGGCAGCCGCGCTCGTGAAGGACGAGGGCAATGCCGCTCATGCCGGCGCCGCCGATTCCGATGAAGTGGGCGCTCGTCACGTTATCAAAGTCAGCCATGGATCCTGCCTTTGCCGTAGGGAGGGCGCGCGTCTCGCGCGCGACGCACAATCACCTTACTTTAGCCGAATGCGGGGCCTCAACCAGAGAGGCGCGCGAGAATCCATCGGGCACGCACGGCACGGCGCATTTTGGGGACGCGAGGCGACGGTCCTTCTCGCCAAAACGTCGGGAACGGTCCCCGCAGGCGGGGGCGAGGACGCAAGGCGACAGTTTTTGCGACAAGAACGTCGGCAACGGTCCCCGCGGCGAGAAGAGCCCGGCGCTAGCCGCGCGCCGCAAGCTCCACCTGGTCCGCGAGGGCGGCAGCGGCGCTCTGCTGGCCGAGCCCGCGCGCTGCCTCGCGCATGGAGGCGCGACGGGCGGGGTCGTCCACCAGGCCGAGCAGCTCCTCGGTAAAGACCGGCTCGTCGATCCTGTCGTCCGGGACGAGCACCGCGGCACCGGCGTCCACGAGGTAGCGGGCGTTGGTGGTCTGGTGGTCCGCCGTGGCGAAGGGGTACGGCACGAGCAGGCTCGGGACCGCAAGGGCGGCGATCTCGGCGATGGAGGAGGCGCCGGCGCGAGAGAGCACGAGGTCTGCCGCGGCGAGCGCCTGGCCCATGTTGGAGATGTAGGGCATGACGCGCCAGCGCAGCTGCTCGGCGGGCGTGAGGGCGAGCGCCGAGACGGTCTCGTCAAAGCCGTCGGCGCCCGTGGAGTGCACGACGACGAGGCCCTCGCGGGAGAGCAGCTCGTCCTTGAGGCGGGTGACGCCCTGGTTGATGTGGGCGGCACCGAGAGATCCGCCAAAGACCAGCAGCATCGTCTCCCCGGGCTCCACGCCAAAGGCGGCGCGGCCCTCCTCGCGGCTCGCACTCACGACGCTCCTGCGGACGGGGTTGCCCGTGAGCACCACGCTCGGTGCGCTTCTCCCCTCGCGCTCAAAGACCTCGCGAGCGGCGGGAACGGAGATGCACACCGTCGCCGCGTGCGGCGCGAGCGCCTTGTTGGCAAGGCCGGGCACGGAGTTCTGCTCGTGGAGCACGTAGGGCACGTGCAGGCGATGACAGCAGTTGAGGAGGGCCATCTCAACGTACGCGCCAAAGCCCACGGCAACGTCCGGGGCACCCGTGGCGGAGAAGCGCCGCGCGATCTGCCCCTGGGCGCGCCGCATGCGGTAGAGCGAGCTCGCGAGCGTCCAGGGACGCGAACGGTCAAAGCCGGAGACCACCACCGGGACGAGCTCGAAGCCAGCCTCGGGGACGAGCCTGCCCTCGAGCTTGCTCGTCTGTCCAAAGAACGTCACGTGGTGACCGCGGTCGCGCAGCTCCTCCGCCAGCGCGAGGGCGGGGTTGATGTGACCCGCCGTTCCGCCCGCCGCGATGGCAACCTCAAGCCTCTTCTCGCCCATGAGCTATCTCCCTCGTCGTGTTCCCCTCGTGTCCCGGGACCCACCGCGGCCGCCGCGCAGGCGGTCCGTCGGACTGGGCCCGAGGTTGATCCTTCGCTGCGCTCCGCCCGCCCGGCCCACGCCAAACCCGACACGGGCGCTCTGGGCGCTCTGGGCGCCCCTGTCGCGCGGCGCGCTCGCCCCACCCTCCACGACGGTGAGACCGCGGCCGCCCCGGGGACGCCCGTCGTCTGCCTCGACCTGCCACGAGCGGCGCGCGCTGTCGTGCGCGGTCTCCGGCAGGCTCGAGTGGAGCGAGACGGAGGCGATGAGCCCCACGAGCATCATGCTCGCGATGATTGAGGAGCCGCCGTAGCTCACAAAGGGGATGGGTTTGCCGGAGAGCGGGAAGAGCCCCAGTACGCCGCAGACGTTGAGCAGCAGCTGAACGATCACGATGCTCGTGCAGCCCGCGGCAATGAGCCTGCCGCAGAGGTCCGGCGCGTAGCGCGCGATCTGGAAGCCCGCCCACAGAAAGACGGCAAAGCCCGCCAGAAGCCCGATCGTCCCCACAAGGCCGCACTCCTCGCCGATGATGGCAAAGATGAAGTCGTTGTGGGCCATGGGCAGGTAGGAGTACTTCTGTCGCGAGAAGCCCAGGCCCACGCCAAAGAGGCCGCCCGAGCCAAACGCATAGAAGCCCTGGATGAGCTGATAGCCGCTATCGTAGGGGTCCGACCAGGGGTTGAGCATGGTGAGAAGGCGCTGACGGGAGTAGTCGTCCTTGAGCGAGAGGGCCAGGAAGGCGAGCGCCCCGCCCACGAGCACGATGGCGAGAAACCCCTTGGGCATGCCCGCGAGGTACCCCATCACCACGAGCGTGAGGCACAGTACCATCGTGGACCCCTTGTCGGGCTGGATGAGGATGAGCAGGATGGGCACGCCCACACCGGCCACGAGCAGCTTGATGAAGGTGGACCAGTCGATGGAGCCCTCCTCGTAGTAGCGCTCGGCGATGTTGGCCGCCGTGAAGATGACGGTGATCTTGGCAAACTCCGAGGGCTGCAGGTCAAAGAACCCGAGGTTGATCCAACGTGTGGCGCCCATGTCGTTGTCCGTGCCCAGCGCGATGACGGCCAGGAGCAGAAGCACCGAGACGCCCCAGATGGGTAGAAGGAGCTTCTTTGCCCAGAGCCGGTAGTCGCTCTTCGCGAGAATCACGGCGGCAACCGTGCCCACGAGGAGAAACGTCAGCTGGCGCTTGAGGTAGTAGGCGGCATCCCCCGTGGAGTTGAGCGCCGAGACGGACGAGGCGGAGTAGACCATGAGCACGCCAAAGGCGGCCAGGATGCCCACGACGGCAAACAGCACGAGCCGCGGGCGCATGAAGCGCTCGGGAACGCCGAAGATCGTGCGCTCCTCGCGCGAGCCGCGGCCCGAGCGGCGCGGCGCGGTCCTTGTCCGAGAGAGGGCCGTCACGGCTAGACCTCCCTGTCCGCGAGCTCGCGCACGAGGGACTTGAAGAGGTGCCCGCGCTCGCCCATGTTGTTGAACTCGTCAAACGAGGAGCACGCGGGCGAGAGCAGCACGGTATCCGCGGGGCGCGCCACACGAACGGCTGCGTCGAAGGCGTCGCGCAGGTGCTCCGCGCGCAGGACCTCAAGGCCCCGCTCGCCGCGGGCGGACTCGAGCGCGCGGGCGATACGCTCCCCCGCCTCGCCAAAGCACACGGCGGCGCGGCAGCGCTCGCACACGGCCTCGGCAAGCGAGGAGAGATCGGTCATCTTGTCGTGCCCGCCGAGCAGGACCACGATGGTTCCGGCGTCAAAGGCCGTGAGCGCCTTCTCCACGGAGTCCGTGTTGGTGGCCTTGGAGTCGTTGACAAAGCGCACGCCGCCGACCTCGCCGGCCGGCTCGATGCGGTGCTCGATGGGCGAGAAGGACGCGAGGCCCCGGCGCACGTCGGACGCCTCCACGCCAAGCTCGAGGGCAACCGCCGAGGCCGCGAGCGCGTTCTCGGCGTTGTGAAGGCCGAAGATCTTGAGCTCGGAGGCGGGCAGCAGCGCCGTCTGCGCGCCGTCGAGGCGAACGACGAGCTCGTCGTCGCGCAGGAAGGCGGCGCAGGGGCCCTCTGGCTCATCGTGCACGGAGACGCGGCAGACGCGCAGCCCCCGTCCCTCGGCGCGAGCGGCCATGGCGCGGCAGTACTCGTCGTCCACGGAGACGACGGCGAGGTCCCCGGGCCCCAGGTTCTCGAGCGCGCGCTCCTTGGCCGCGGCGTATGCCTCCATCGTGCCGTGCCACTCCAGGTGGTCCGGCGTGACGTTCAAGATCACCGAGACGCGCGGGTGCAGAAGGCGCGTGGTGGCAAGCTGGAAGCTCGAGAGCTCGGCCACGAACCAGCCGCCCTCGGGGCGCGCGGACACCTCGTCGGTGACGAGCGTGCCGATGTTGCCCACGGACTCCGCGGCAAGCCCGCCCTCGCAGAGCAGGTGCGTGGCAAGCGAGGTCGTGGTGGTCTTGCCGTTGGTTCCGGTGATGACCACCCAGCGCTCGGGGCTCTCGCGATAGGCAAGCTCAGGCTCGCCGACGATCTCTGACGAGCAGGCGGCTGCAGCGCGGAAGAACGCGGAGGACTCGGGGATGCCGGGGGACGCCACGGCGAGGTCATAGCTCCCGCGCACGTCCTCGGTGCCGCACACCACGCTCACGCCCGCCTCCTCGAGCTCGCGGGTCTTCTCGCCGGGGGCGGACGAGGCGCCGCCATAGAGCGTCACGGAGTCCACGCGCGTGCCGAGAAGCCCTGCGAGATAGCGCGCCACGGACTCGCCGGTGCGGCCGAGCCCGAGCACGAGAACGTTTCCGAGATGGGTGCCTGAAGCCGTGGTCATTCTCGTCATCCCCTATCCGAGCTGGAAGTAGAGGGCAAAGCCGAGCGCCGCAAAGGCGGCGGAGACGATCCAGAAGCGGATGACGACCTTGGTCTCGGCCCAGCCCTTCTTCTCAAAGTGATGGTGGATGGGCGCCATGAGGAACACGCGCCTGCCCGTGAGCTTGAAGCTCGCGACCTGGATCATCACCGAGAGAGCCTCGGCGATGAAGAGGCCGCCCATGATGAGGGAGGTGACCTCGGTCTTGGTGAGGACGGCGAGCGCGGCAAAGGCGGCGCCGAGGGCAAGCGACCCGGTGTCTCCCATGAAGATGGTGGCGGGATAGCAGTTGTGCCAGAGGAAGCCCACGCAGGCGCCCGCGATCGCGCCGGCAAAGATGGCGAGGTCGAGCTCGTTGTAGCGGAAGGCGACCATGGCCATGACGAGCATGACCACCATCGTGCAGCCTCCCGCAAGGCCGTCGAGGCCGTCGGTGAGGTTGACGGCATTGGAGAGGCCCGCCATGAGCAGGAAGACAAAGACGACGTAGAGCCACGGCACGCTCACCGGGATGTCACCAAGCGTGAAGGTGGTGGTGAGCACGCCGAGGTCGATGGAGAAGCCGCCGGGGAAGCGCACCGCCGGGACCACGCCGCAGACGTTGACCGCGACGAGGCAGAACGAGACGGAGATGAGGATGAGGCCCGCCATCTTCTGCGAGGGCGTGAGGCCGAGCGAGCGGCCATGCGCCACGGACTCGATGTCGTCGAGCAGGCCGAGCGAGCCCGTGAGCAGCGTCACGGTTACGGCAAGGATGAGTCCGGGCGTCCACTGGGCGATGAGCGCCGTTGAGACGAGCATGCCCACGAGGATGATGAGGCCGCCCATGGTGGGCGTGCCCTGCTTCACGAGGTGGCGCTGCGGGCCGTCGGCGCGGATCTGCTGCCCCACTCCCTCATGGCGCATGAGCCTGATGAAGAGCGGCATGAGAAGGCCCGTCACGAGGGCGGCGATGCCCACGGCGAGAAACACCTGGTAGGTTGGATAGGCGGGATTACCGATCATGAAGCGAGCACTCCCCTCACGAAGGCGTCGAGCCCAGCGGCGCGCGACGCCTTGACAAGCACGACATCACCGGCGGAAAGCACCGGTCCCATGACCTCGACGGCACGCTCGACCGTCTCAAAGCGCTCGATGGCGTCCTCGGAGAGGCCCATCGTGCGCGCGGCCTCGGCCATCTCGTCGGCGAGCTCGCCCCCCACGAGCACGAGCAGGTCAACGCCCTTGGCGGCCGCGTAGGCGCCCACGTAGCCGTGGAGGCGCGCCGCCTCGTCGCCGAGCTCGCCGATCTCCCCGAGAACCGCGATGCGACGCCCCTCGCAGCCCATGGAAGAGAGCACGTCGAGCGAGGAGGCCATGGAGGCGGGCGCGGCGTTGTAGGAGTCGTCAATCACGCGCACGCCCTTGGGCGAGGCCTGCACGTCAAGGCGCATGTGGGCCGCGGGCATGTGCTCGATGGCCTCGACGGCGACGTCACGGTCGAGCCCAAGGCGCC
The DNA here is from genome assembly GCA_019117265.1 of Candidatus Olsenella pullicola. Classification (GTDB taxonomy): domain Bacteria; phylum Actinomycetota; class Coriobacteriia; order Coriobacteriales; family Atopobiaceae; genus Thermophilibacter; species Thermophilibacter pullicola. The sequence continues at coordinate 17,661 of DXAB01000131.1, read as the reverse complement.
AGATGATGGCGAGGGCGAGCAGGAGGTCGTCGACGGACTTCCTGCCGGGAACCGAGAGGGTGGCCGTCCGGCTCCAGCCGTCGGAGCAGGTGAGCGAGGCCGTGGCGTGGCCTGCGGCGTCGAGGGAGACCCCCTCGGCGCGGACCGCGTCGCCCTGCGAGGCACCCACGAGCATCACGTCGACGCCTGCCGGGACGGCGTAGCCGTCGGCGATGAAGGGCGTGAAGTCACCCGAGCTCATGAGGGCGAGCATGGGCTCCGCAGAGCCGTTGGCGCGCATCCCGGAGACGATCTCCGCCTTGGCGCGCGCGATGTTCTCGCGGCTGCCGAGAAGCCCGATGTGGCTCGTGCCCACGTTGGTGATGCAGGCGAGCGTGGGCGCGCAGCAGGCCGCCATGCGCTCGATCTCGTGAAAGTGGTTCATGCCGAGCTCGCAGACGAGGACCTCGGAGTCCTCGGGGGCGGAGAGCACCGTGAGCGGCAGCCCGATGAGGTTGTTGTAGTTGCCCGCGGTGGCATGGCAGCGCCGCTGCGAGCCAATGCCCGCGGCGAGCATCTCCTTTGTGGTGGTCTTGCCCACCGAGCCCGTGACGCCCACGACGAGCCACTCGGGGTGGCGCTCGCGCCAGCGGCGCGCCAGGCGCAGCAGGAACTCCTCGCAGTCGTCGCCCTCGGCGCGCAGAACGGCGCAGCCGACCTCCGCAGCGGCAGCGAGCGCCTCGGCGGGGGGGTCACAGGAGGCCACAACGGCAGCGGCGCCGGAGCGTGCGGCCTGCGCCAGGTAGGCGTTGCCGTCGACGCGCTCGCCGGCGAAGGCGACGAAGAGCCCGCCCTCGCCCACCGCGCGGGAGTCTATGACCACGTCGCCCGCCACGTCACGCGCGCCCGCCTGGACGAGCGAGGCCCCGGTGTCGCGCGCTATCTCCTCTACAGAAAGGTGAATCATCTGCTCTTCTCCTGGGTCTAGGAAACGGGCTTGACGCCCATGATCGTCGTTGCCTGCGTGGCAACGTCGTGAAAGACGTGCGCGGCGGATGCCAGGGCGAGGTAGGCGGTGCCGTTGAGACCGGCGTACACGAGCAGCTCCGGGTTGTCGGCGTTGGCAAAGCCGCACAGCGACGCCACGTAGTGGAACGCCGCGTAGCCTCCCTCCTCGGAGGCCTGCTCGCCCGTGCCGGTCTTGCCGGCAAAGTCATAGCCCTCCACCTGGCCGTTCTTGCCCGTGCCCTCCCGCATGACACCCTGCATCATCACGGTCTCCTCGTTGGCCGTCTCGGCGGAGATGATGCGCTCCCCCGCCGGCCACTCCACGTCCTCCCCGCCCTTGGAGACGAGGAAGTGCGGGGTCATGGGAACGCCGTCGTTGGCCACGGCGCCAAACGCGCGGACGATCTGCACCATGGGGATGGCGAGGCCCTGGCCAAAGGCCATCGAGCCCGCCGTCGAGCCGTCGTACTCGTCGAGGGTCTTCACGATGCCCGTGACCTCGCCCGGGAAGTCGATGCCCGTGAGATGGCCGATGCCGTAGCGGTCAACGCCCTCGGAGAAGCGCTCCGGGCCAATGACCTCGAGCACGAGCTTTGACATGGCGGGGTTGGACGAGTGGACGAGCATGTACTCGACGCTCATGTCGAGGGCGTAGTCGCGCCCGTCGTCGTCCGAGACGTAGTCGTTGCCGACCTTGTAGAACGCCGGCACGTTGTATACGGTGTCCTTGGTGTAGAGCCCAAGGTCGAGGCCAATGGAGGTCGTGAGGACCTTGAAGACCGAGCCCGGCTCATAGGAGTCAGAGACGAGCCTCAGGTTGAGGGAGGCCGGGTCGAGGTCTGAGAAGTCCGGCAGCGGCGTGGAGCAGGCCGCGATGATCTCGCCCGTGAGGGGGTCGGTCACCATGACGGAGCCGGAGTCTGAGCTGTAGGTCTGAACCGCCTGCGAGATGATGCTCTCGCAGGACTCCTGAAGGTCGATGTCGATGGAGAGGACGAGGTCCATGCCGTCCTTGGCCTCGGTGATCTGCGAGGCGCCGCCCGCGATGGGCGTGCCGTCGAGGCCCGTCTCCATGAGCATCTCGCCGTCGGTGCCCGTGAGGACGTCGTTGTAGTAGTACTCGAGCCCGGAGAGACCTGCGCCGTCCGTGCCCACGTAGCCAATGACCTGGGCGCCCACCGAACCGTAGGGGTAGACGCGCTTCATGTCCGGCAGATAGTAGATGCCAGAGAGCTCCGCCTCGGCAAGGCGGCTCTTGAGCTCGTCGGCCACGTCCTGGTCAACCTGGCGCTCGATGTAGACGAAGGTCCCGTCCTTCGTGAGAAGGTCCATGTAGGCGTCCTTCTCGCCGCCGAGAAGCTCCACGAGGACGTCGGCAACGCCCGAGGGGTCGCTCACGACCTCGGGGTTGGCGTAGATGGTCTTGCACTCCTCGCTCATGGCGAGGATGTTGCCGTTGCGGTCATAGATCGTGCCACGCTTGGCGTGCAGCGTGGCCACGTTGGTGCGCTGCTGCTCGGCCTTGGACGAGAGGTTGCCGGCGTCTATCACCTGAAGCCACGCGAGGCGTGCCGCAACGATGCCAAAGAGGCCCATGAAGAGGCGCCGCGTCACCGAGAGGCCCTTCTCCGAGCCGCCGCTGCCCGAGCCGCCCGGACGCGAGGCCCTTACGTGGTAACGCGCACGAGAGGCCTCGTCATACGAGGCCTCCGGATACGATCGCCGCACGCTGCGGCTCTGTCTGTTTCTTCTGCTCACGACAGAACAGTCTACGACACGTCGCTGATGGCGCCCGTCTCGTTTGCCGCCTGCGCAGCTTCCCCATCAGCGAGGGAGGCCTCATCGGTGGAGGCGGGCTCGGATGCGCTCACGTGGACCGACTCGGTGGGCAGGACCATGCCGTAGTTCTGCGTGGCAATGCGGCTGATGCGCGAGTTGCTCGAGAGGACGGAGCGCTCAATCCTCAAATCGCTGTTGAGGGTCTGAGCCTCCTCGATCTGAGCGGAGAGGTCGGCGTTTGTCTGGAGGACGGAGACCGTGGCCGAGGCGAGGGCAACGCGCGCCATGCCCATGACGACAAGGACCGCCGCAATGGCGACGACGGCACGAACGCGCATGACAAACGTCCGGGAGACGCCGGCGCGGGCACGGGCATCGAGGCCACCGCCGTCGACGACCTCAAAGGAGGGACGCGGCGAGCGCTCGGGGTGCTCGCGCCTCCTCTCGGCCGCAGCCACGTTATATGCCTCAGAACCCTGATACCTCATGACACTTCCCCGCTACTCAGCTGATGTGCTGTGAATCATTTGTACGTGGCAGGTACGCTGGGAGCTTGAGGGTTACCTGACGTTCATGTCTCAAGCTGTGCTGTAGCGACCTTAAGAGTTGGTTCCGTCTTTGCCAGATCGTTGTGTTGCGTTGGTGGTGCGTTTGGGGTGCGTTTGTGCTGTGATGGTGCCTCGTTTGTTGTCTCTCGTAGACGGCTTGCGCCGGCTACTTCACCCGTTGTGCCCTCAGTTCGTAACGTCCAGCTTGACCGCCACGCGCATGAGGGCGCTGCGCGAACGGGGGTTGGCCTCGATCTCGTCGCTTGAGGCAACGAGTGGCTTTCTCGTCCTGACCTCGACTATCGGCACGTGACCGCACACGCACACCGGGAGGTCCGGTGGGCAGGTGCACCCCTGCGACATCTCGGAGAAGACATGCTTGACGATGCGGTCCTCCAGGGAGTGGTAGGAGATGACGCAGATCCTGCCACCTGGGTTGGCCCAGCGAACCGCAGCCCTGAGTCCCCGGTCGAGAACGTCCAGCTCGTGGTTGACCTCGATGCGCAGCGCCTGGAAGGCCTTGCGCGCCGGATGGCCGCCGGTCCTTCTCGCCGCCGCGGGAATCGCGGCCTTGATGACCTCCACCAGCTGAAGGGTGGTCTCGATGGGGGTTTTGGAGCGCGTCTCGACGATGCGGCGGGCGATGCGATTGGCATAGCGCTCGTCGCCATATACGCGAAGGATTCGGGCGAGGTCTGCTTCGTTGTAGGTGTTTACGACCTCAGCTGCGGTTAGGGTGTTGTTACCCGAACTCATTCGCATGTCCAAGGGCGCGTCCTCGTGGTACGAGAAGCCGCGCTCCGGGATGTCGAGCTGCGGGGACGAGACTCCGAGGTCGAAGAGAAAGCAGTCGACCCCGGGCACCTCCGCCTCAACGAGAAGTTCGTCGAGGTCCCCGAAGTTTCCCCTGAGAAGTCTGACGCTCGCCTCGGGCACCTCGCGCTCGAGGCGTGCCGCTGCGGCGGTGAGGGCCATGTCGTCCTGGTCGATCCCAAGAGACAGGCCATCCGGGGCCACGCGGCGGGCAAGCTCGATGGTGTGCCCCGCACCACCGAGGGTGCAGTCGCACACGGTCTCCCCCGGCTGGGGGTCGAGCTCGCCCAGGACCTCGGCGAGCATCACGGGTACGTGCCGATATTCTGCTGTCAAGACCCTCACCCCCTAGTCGTGGAAGAGAAGTGCGTCGAGGTCGTCCTCGAGGCTCTCCTGCGTCGCGTTCCACTCCTCGGTGTTCCACACCTCGAAGTGATCCCCGGCGCCCACCACCGTGACGTCTGCCGTAAGGCCGAGCCGCTCGCGCGTGCCAGCCTTGCTGGCGTCGAGCTTGCCAAGAGCGACTCGACCGGCGGAGTCGATGTCGACCTCCACCGCACGGGCCCAAAGGCCCCTCTTCAGGCGAACGTCGTCACGGCTGCGAGGGTCGAAGTGGTGGTCGCCGTACTCAAAGAGGCCGTCGACATACGCCTCGAACCCCTCGGGGGTGAAGCCGTTCACGCATCCGTTCAGGGGAACGAGGTAGATCGTCTTCTTGTCACCGTCCACAAGCTGCTTGCGGAAGACGGCCGGAAGGGTGACGCGAGCCTTGGAGTCCACAGACATCGGATACGAGCCCGCGAGCATGTCACCCTCCCCTCTGGAGACGAAAGCCTTGCCCCCGATTGGAGCGTGAACACACTATACGACATTGCACACCTCAAAACACTGAGAAACACTAGGCGACACCTGACGGTTGAATAATGGTCGCGGGCGGCTATCGGCGACATAGGTGTGCCCCCCAGATGTTGTGTTCAGACACCTGGGGGGCACAAAGGAACCTCTGACGTTCGGGATTTTGAGAAACGATTTGTGTCGCAATCGTGGACGAGACGCCACACCGCGCCCCACCAAGGCGCATCCCAGAATCGGCACGGCTGCGCGGCGCCGCGCGCGGCGCTCTGCCAGCCGAAGAGCTCTCCTACAGCCGTGAAGGCTGGGACGAGGCCGTCTTGGCGGGAGCCTAGGAGCTCAGCGACGCGAGCACGTCAACAAGTGCGTCGTCACGCCGGTCGGCCGCCTGCAGGTACGCCTGGAGCAGCGGATGGGCCACCGAGAAGATCCCAGCGTCCGTGCATGCCGCCGCAGCTGCACGCAGACGCTCGGAGAGCGGCTCGGTGTCGCCCGCAGGCAGACCAGCCCCCTCGAGCGTGCGCGTGAGGCGCTCGCCCGTGAGCTTCGCCGGATCGAGGCGACTTGCGGCCAGCGCCTCGTGCTCGTGCTGGGCGAGCAGCCCAAGCTCGCGGCGGGCGGGCTCGGCCTGTGCGCGACCCAGCTCGATGCAGCGCCGGTAGCAGGCGACGGAGGCTTCCACCATGCCGAGGTCGTACGTGAGGCCGGCGAGGCGATAGAGGCAGACGGAGAGGCCGTCGACGGTCGAGCAGCGCGCCGCGGCGCCGGACACCGCGCGCACCGCCTCGTCGGTCCGCCCCATCTCGCGCAGACAGTCCGCGCGGGCGATCGCCGTCTCGACCGTGCACGGCGCGAGCTCTGCGGCGCGCTCGGCATGGGCGAGCGCACGGTCGAGACCGCCGGGGAGCGCGAGCCTGCGCTCGAGGACCGAAGCATACTGGTGCGCGAGGAAGTAGGCGTCCGGGACGAGTCTCACGGCGCGGCCGTCGGCGCAGTCGAGGTTGTAGGTCACGCGCTCGGGAATCGAGCGGAAGTAGCGATAAGCCGTCAGCTCGTCGTCGCGATAGGCGCCGGCCGCCTCGACAGGAGCGAGGGCGTCCTCGAGCAGGTTCGCGACCCTCGAGAGCTCCTCCTGGTCCTGCTCGTCTGCCGCAGAGACGAGGGGCCCCGCCTGGCGCACGGCGCGCTCGAGCGCCGAGCCGCCGACAAAGCACTCGATGAGGTCGTCGGTGTCCTCCACGTCGAGCTCGCCGGCCACCAGGGCGCGCGTCGTGCGCTCGCAGGCCTCGACGACCGAGGCGTCCGTGGCGGACGCGCGCAGCTCGGAGAGGGCCGCCACCGCGCCCTCCGTCGTATCGCCGAGCCTGCCGAAGTCGTCCGCAACGCGCTCCCACGCGTCCAGGCGCACCACGCTCTCCGCGATGCCGAGATCAGGGCGCCGGTGCGCCCCACAGGCGCGCACGACCGTCTCGGGACAGGGCTCATCGGAGAGCTCCACCGGGCGATAGCGCTCGGCCGGGTGCAGCTGGGCGTCGACGAACGACAGCAGCGGCGCGACGGGGGCGAGCCAGCCGTCCGAAGCGGAGCGGAAGCGCAGCTCGGCGGAGGGCTCGGGCAGACCGCCCTCGCGCGGGGCGGTAGCCATGCGCTCGAGTGAGGAGCGCGTGAGATCTACGGAGAGGACGCAGTCAACGCCCCCGTCCTCGTGGCAGTTGACGACCACGCGGCGGATCGCCGGCGAGGCGGCGAGCGCCGTACGAGCGACGAGCAGCGCCAGGTCATACGCGTATGCCCGGGCGAGCGCGGCGCGCTCCGCCTCTGGGACAAAAGAGAAGGCCGCCGGCCGGGGCACGGCCGCCCTCACTCCGAGCAGGCCCTCGGAGATGTTGAGCCTGAAGTCCGCGACCATGCGGAAGGGCGTCGGCAGGTTCTCCAGAGCGTCGGCAAAGGCTGCCCGCACAGCCCACTCGCCCCGAGGGTCAGCTCCCTCGGTGACGGTGGCGAGGAAGCGGCTGCCCGGATGGCGCACGGGCTCCAAGCAGGAGACGCCAGCGAGAAGGACGTGCAGCCGCTCGTCCAGAGTGGCGGGCGGCTCGGCCATCTTGGCCGCGTCCTGCCCGAGGTTGAGGGCGGCCTCTACGGCCCAGATGCGGTCCGCGTCCGCTGACGCCGACAGCGGACCCTCGGGCACGAGCCACCAGCGGCCGCTGCGTGCGAGCCTGCGGGCGCCGCAGCGCGGCTCGTCCGTCCAGTCCGCAAGCCCTGTGCGTCGAACGAGCTCGCACTGGTCGGCAAGTATCTGGTCGGGGGCGTCCACGATGAAGTAGCGCAGCGTGGCGAGCGCGTCGTCCGAGCGCGGGAGCACCTGGCCGAGCGGCGAGATGCCTCCGTCGGATAGCCGCGTGGGCTTCGAGGCAGGCTTCGGCGCGTGGGCGGGGGCCGGCGCCGGGTCCGACGCAGGTGCCGGCGCCACGTCCTTCTCGGTCTCCCGGGGCGCCGAGGGCGCCCGCAGACGGTCGCGCAGCCGCAGCGCCACGACCAGGATCCCCAGCACAACGAGCACAAGTCCCAGGAGCATCCCCCGGGCGGTGTCGCGCATCTCGTAGGTATCGCGCCAGCCCACCCCGGTATAGGAAGGGTCTCTGCCGATGGAGGCGTACTGGAAGAAGGCATATCCCAGGAAGAGCACGCCGGCGACTATCAGCACCACGCCCGCCAGCATCGGAATCGGTCGGTCACTCGAGCGGTTCATGCCGCCCTCCCCTCTCGCGCCCTGAACTCGTATGATTCTATCATCACGCTGCCATGCCTCAGCACCCAGACCCTCGCGGGAGGTCCCTCATGCTCACCCGACGCACCTTGCTCGCGCTCTCCGGCGCCCTTCTCTTCGCGCTCTGCAGCTGCTCCGGCGAGCCGGCCGACCCCGCGCCCACCGAGCCCGAGCCCGCGCCCGCGGACCAGACCGTCTCCGTGCGCTTCCCCGCGTCGTTCCTCCGTCTCTGCGCCCTCTCGCAGGAGGACGTTCTCGAGCAGTACGCCGACGGCGCGAGCGAGGACGCGCTGGACGCCGTCGCCGAGGGCGACGACGTCATCCTTACCTTCACGACGAGACAGCTCGAGGCGCAGGTCGAGAAGTGGGAGGAGGAGCTCGAGGACCAGACCGCGTCGCTCATTGCGCGGGACTGTACCGACGCCGTCGAGGTGTCCGACGACCTCCGGGCCATCACCGTCACCGCACGCCCCTGCTTCACGGACGACAACGACGCCGCCGTCGACCTCTACATGATCATGATTGCCTGTGGCTACCTGCAGCTCTTTGACGGGAAGGGGGACTGGGGCTTCAGGGCCGCCTTCGTGGACGCCGACACCGGCGTGGAGGTCGCGGCCGCCGACATGCCCGGCGAGGGGCTCACCATCAGCCGCGACATCTGGTCAGACGCGCTCGCGACAGCCAGCGTCTAGCCCCGCATGACAAGGGCCACTTCCCGGCTTATGAGCGCGGGGATGGGCAGCGAGGTAGACACGGCGAACGTGGCTGCGGTCGACGTGCGTATAGAGCTGCGTGGTAGCGATGTTTGCATGGCCGAGAAGCTCCTGGACCACGCGCAGGTCGGCACCGCCCTCGAGAAGGTGCGTCGCGAAGCTGTGCCGCAAGGTGTGGGGGTGAAGCCCCTTGATGCCCGCCACACGCCCGTACTTCTCGACGATGGCGTGCACGGACTGGCGCGATATGCGCCCGCCGCGCACGTTGAGGAATACCGCGTCGCAGGGTCGGCGTCCCACGAGCGCGCCACGGCCACGGTCGAGATAGTCCTCCAGGGACGCGGCCGCGGCGCCGAGCACCGGCACCACGCGCTCCTTCTCGCCCTTGCCAAAGACGCGCAGCAGGCCGTCCTCGAGCTGGATGGCGCGCTGGTCGAGGCCGCAGAGCTCGCTCACGCGCAGGCCGCAGCCGTAGAGGACCTCGAGCATCGCGTGGTCGCGCAGGCCCGCGGGCGTTGAGGGGAACGGCTGGTCGAGCAGGCGCTCGGCGTCGTCAACCGAGATCACGTCCGGGAGGTGCGACGGCTTTGCGGGAAGCGGGAGGTCTGAGGTGGGAAAGGCGGAGCAGATCTCGTCGGTCACCAAGAAGCGGTGAAAGCCCTTGATCGCGGAGACCGCGCGCTCCACGGAGGCAGGGGCCAGGCCCACCTCGACGAGCGCCCCGATATGGGCCTCAACGAGCTCACGCGTCACGTCCTCGGGGTCGCTCACGCCGCGCTCGACGAGCCAGGCCACGTAGCGGGCGAGGTCGCGGCCATAGGACGCGATGGTGTTCTCCGAGCTGCCCCGCTCGACGGCGAGGTAGTTCAGGTACTCCCCTCTCGCACGCTCGAGGTCCACCCAAGCCCCCCTCCAACCGCTATGCGCTGCGCGGCCTCACGTCGTGGCGGTCACAGCCCTCGTGGCGCGCAATCGCCGCCCTCACAAACTCCCTGAAGAGCGGAGCCGGACGGTCCGGGCGGCTCTTGAACTCGGGGTGCGCCTGACTCGCCACAAACCAGGGGTGAACGTCCTCGGGCAGCTCGACCATCTCGACGAGCCGTCCGTCCGGCGAGAGCCCCGAGATGACGAGACCGGCCTCCGAGAGCCGCTCGCGATAGGCGTTGTTGACCTCAAAGCGGTGGCGATGGCGCTCGTAGACGAGCGGCGCGCCGTAGGCCTCCTCCGCAAGGGTACCAGAGACCACCTTGCACGGATAGGCACCCAGGCGCATCGTCGCGCCCTTCTCGGTGACGCCCTCCTGCTCTGGCATGAGGTCGATCACGGGGTAGGCGCAGCCCGGGGCAAACTCGGTGGAGCTTGCGCCCTCCATGCCGCAGACGCTGCGGGCAAACTCGCACACGGCCACCTGCAGGCCCAGGCAGACGCCAAGGTAGGGCACCTTCTTGGTGCGCGCCCAGTGGACGGCCTCCACCTTGCCCTCTATGCCGCGCAGGCCAAAGCCGCCCGGCACGAGGATGCCGTCGGAGCCGCCGAGCTCCTCCTCGACGTTCTGGGCGTCGAGCGCCTCGCCGTCAACCAGGCGAATGTCAACGTGGCGCCCAAGGAGCACGCCAGAGTGGTGGAGCGCCTCGATAACGGAGAGGTAGGCGTCGGGGAGCTGCGTGTACTTGCCCACCACGCTGATGCGGGTGACGTCATCCTTCCTGCCGGCCTCGTGCAGGGCGTCCGTGAAGTCGTACCAGCCCTCCATGTGGCACTCGCGCGTCTCGAGGCCCAGGCGCTCGCAGACCCTGACGTCAAAGCCCTGGTCGGCAAGATGGCGCGGCACGTCGTAGATGGAGGGGCAGTCGGAGTTCTCAAAGACGCAGTCCGGCTCCACGTCGCAGAAGCTCGCGATCTTGGCGCGCAGGGAGGCGTCCACCTCGTGGTCCGAGCGACAGACGATGAAGTCCGGCTGGATGCCCATGGAGCGCAGCTCGCGCACCGAGTGCTGCGTGGGCTTTGACTTGAGCTCGTGCGCGGCGGCAATGTAGGGCACGAGGCTCACATGGATGATGCAGCAGTCCGCCGCGCCCTTCTCCTTGCGGAACTGCCTGATGGCCTCCACAAAGGCCTGGCCCTCGATGTCGCCGATGGTGCCGCCGAGCTCGGTGATGACCACGTCGGCGCCCGTCTGCTCCTCCACGCGGAGGAAGCGCTCCTTGATGGCGTCCGTGACGTGCGGGATGACCTGCACCGTGCCTCCGAGGAAGTCGCCGGCGCGCTCGCGGCTGATGAGGTCCTGGTAGATGGCACCCGTGGTGAAGTTGGAGTTGCGCGTGAGGTTCTCGTCGATGAAGCGCTCGTAGTGACCGAGGTCAAGATCTGACTCGTAGCCGTCCTCGGTGACGAAGACCTCGCCGTGCTGGAAGGGGCTCATCGTGCCCGGGTCCACGTTGAGGTAGGGGTCTGCCTTCTGCATCATCACGCGATAGCCGCGCGCCTTGAGCAGGCGGCCAAGAGATGCGGCCGTGATGCCCTTGCCCAGAGACGACACCACGCCGCCGGTCACGAATATGTGCTTTGCCATGAGGACCTCCCGTAGAGAACCGTTTCGTTTCCACGGGGCTCCATGGTAGCGCGCGCCGAGAGGAGCGGTAAGCCCGCTCGCCGATTCCGACGCAGACGCGAAACATTGGCTTACGGGCGAGAAACGAGGCCGATCGCTCCCGGCCGCTTGGGAGTCCGGGGTAGGAAGGTGCAACTACCCCGTTTACTTAAGCGCTGCGGGCGTCGCAGTCTCGCGGGCATTGCGGGCGTCGCGAGCGTCACCCACCGCGTCACCAGCGGCCTACGCCAGGGCGCGCAGACTGTGGACATGCCCTCCTCCCCGGGAGAGGCGGCCTGTCCCAAATTCTCTGAGAGAAATAGCACGTCCCCAATTTCCCTACAGGGCGCGCCAGTAGGCCACCGCTATCTGAGTGCGGTTGCGAAGCCCCAGCTTGGCGAGGATCTGGCTGATGTGGTTGCGCACCGTGCCCTCCCCCATGTAGGCCGCCGCGGCCACCTCGCGGTTGTCAAGACCCTCCGCCACGAGACGCACGACCTCTCGCTCGCGCCCCGTGAGCTGCGGGAACATAGCAACGAGGTCAGGCTCCGACGCGTCTCCCCCACCTGCGGGGGCACCGAGGGAGACGGCTCGCTCCAGGACCTCGCCCTCCAGGACGCTGCGCCCCGCCATGACCGCGCGCAGGGCCGGCGCAACCCCGCCCACGTCCTGCTTGATGAGATAGCCCGCGGCACCGAGCGAGAGCGCGCGCACGATGTACTCGTCGTCGGAGAACGTCGTGAGGAAGACCACGCGCGGGGGGTGCTGACACGCGAGAATCCGCTCCGCCGCCACGAGGCCGTCCGTGCCCGGCATCTGGATGTCAAGAAGGACCACGTCGGGCGCGAGCTCGGCCGCCAGGCGCGCGACCTCGTCTCCGTCGGAGGCGCAACCCACGACCTCGATGTCCGGCTGCGCTCCGAGCACGATCTCGAGCGACGACGCCACCACTGCGTCGTCGTCGGCTATGACAAGTCGCATCTCGGCTCCTCTCGCCTCGGCACGCTGGCAAAGACCACCCAGCCCCCGTGCTCCCCGGGACCGGCCCGGAAGGTGCCACCAAGCGCACGGACCCGCTCCTCCATGGAGGCAAGCCCCATGCCCGGGTAGCCCGGGGCAGGAGGCGGGCCCGCGTCCGCGCCCGGAGTTCCGTCATCGGCCACCCGCAGCCTCCAGATCCCCGGGTGCTCCGCGAACTCCACGCTCACGTGCCGAGCGTGCGCGTGGCGCAGCGTGTTTGAGAGTGCCTCGCGAGCCACTGCCAGAAGGCAGCTCGCCACCGCCGGCGGCACGTCGGACGCCTCCGTCCGGCAGCTCACCTCTACGCCAGAGTCCGCGCAGACGGCCTCCGCCGCCGCGCGCAGCTGCACGGAGAGGTCGCAGCCATCGTCGCGCAGGTCGTGCACGCTCGCGCGCACCTCATCGAGGGCCTCGCGCAGCGTGCCCGCCACCGCCGCGAAGCCCCTCTCGCACTCCTGCCCGGCGTGGACCACGCGCTGCGCCTCTGCCTGCACGACCGCCCGCGTGAGCAGGTGGCCCACGTTGTCGTGAATCTCGCGCGCGATGCGCGCCCGCTCGGAGAGCGTGGCGAGGCGCACCTCGTAGTCCTGCGCGTCCATGAGGTCGCGGTTGCGCGCCTCGAGGGCCAGCTCGCGCTCGCGCAGGGCGTCTGCCGCGCGGAGGTTCTCCGCGCGCTGCCCCAGCATGCGGCTCGTGCGCCCGGCAAGCAGCGAGGCCACGAGCACGGCGAGAAGCGCGACGAGGGCCGCAGGCGCCACGAGCTCGCCGCGCCAGGCAGCGGCAAGCGGCAGGAGCGCGCACGCGACGGCGAGCCAGCGGGTGCGATGCCCGGCGGCCAGGTCGTAGGCGACCGGCGCCACGAAGGCGCCAGCCACCGGCACCGCGAGCGAAAGCGCCGCGTAGGCGAGGGTCGGCACGAGCCGCGCGCGACCGCGAAGCAGCTCGGGGGCAAACGCGCAGGCAATTGAGGCGAGCAGCGAGCCCACGACGTCAGCGCCCGTCCCCGTAAGGGCAAGCGCGCCGGCGCAGCACGCGAGCGCCACAAACTTGTCGGCGATTCTTTCCATGCGGGGATTCTAGCAGGCGCGCCCCAGGCGGCACCCGTGACATCTGTCACGTACCGCCCGTCCTTCTCGTGACATACGTCACTTCCGGGCGCACGGCCGACGACGCACACTTGAGCCACCGACCGCATAAGGAGGAGACATGACCGACATCGTGCACGTGGAGGGGCTCGTGAAGCGCTACGGTCAGACGCTGGCGCTCGACCACCTCGACCTCGCCGTGGCACAGGGGGAGATCTTCGGCCTTCTGGGCCCCAACGGCTGCGGCAAGACCACGGCCATCAACTGCATCCTGCAGCTGCTCACCTACGACCGCGGCTCCATCGAGCTCTTCGGCGAGCCGATGGCGCCCTCCCGCCACGACCTCAAGCGGCGCATCGGCGTGGTCCCGCAGCAGGTGGCCGTGCTCGACGAGCTCACCGTGCGCGAGAACGTGGACGCCTTCTGCGCGCTCTACGTTCCCGACCGCCGCGAGCGCCGCCGCCTGGTGGACGAGGCGCTCGACTTCGTGGGCCTAGCCGAGCACGCAACCAAGCGCCCGCGCAGGCTCTCGGGCGGCCTGGCGCGCAGGCTCAACATCGCCTGCGGCATCGCGCACCGGCCCGAGCTGCTCTTCCTCGACGAGCCCACCGTGGCCGTGGACCCGCAGAGCAGAAACGCCATCCTGGACGGAATCTGTCGCCTGCGTGACTCAGGCGCCACCGTGGTCTACACGAGCCACTACATGGAGGAGGTCGAGCAGATCTGCGGGCGCGTCATGATCATGGACGCAGGGCGCGCCATCGCGCAGGGCACCTGCGACGAGCTCAAGCGCCTCATAGACGCCGGCGAGAAGATCGTGGCGCAGACGGATCCCCTCGCCCCCGAGGCGCTCGCGCGCCTGGAGGCGCTACCGTGCGTGAGGCGCGCCTCCTACGCCAATGGCGAGCTGCGCGTGGACTGCGCGCCGGCCGCCCACGCGCTCGTGGACGTGCTCGAGGAGCTGCGCGCGACCGGGATGAGCTGCGGGCGCGTCTGGAGCGAGCCTCCCACCCTGAACGACGTCTTCCTCGAGCTCTGCGGCCGCGAGCTGCGCGACTAGGGGGTGTGCCGTGACAGACGTGCTCTCGCTCCTGCGCTTTGACCTCACCCAGGCGCTGCGCAACCGCGGCGTGGTCATCTGGGTGCTGCTGTTCCCGCTGCTCTTGGCCACGGTCTTCGTGTTCATGTTCGACGGCTACGCCTCCGGGGGAGCGACCCACGCCGCGCGCGTGGGCGTGGTCTCGGACGGCTCGGCGGCGGCCGACGAGCTCACCGCCGTGCTGGACGAGCTCGCCTCCGGCGAGGACGCGGTCCTCGAGGTCGTGACCTACCCCGACGAGGCCAGCGCCGCCGCGGGGGCGGAGGCCGAGGAGGTCTGCGCCTACGTCGTGGCCTCGGCGGACGCCGCGCCGCGCATGGAGGTGCCCGCCCGCTCCACGGGGACCGTGGACCAGGCGGTGGTGCAGCTCGTGCTCGAGCGCTACCTGCAGGTCTCCGCGACGATGGCCACAGTGGCCGAGGCCGACCCGGCGGCCCTCTCCTCCGCGGACGACGCCGCCCGCCTGGCCGAGGCCCTCGCCGGAGACGACGTGGAGAGCGTGCGCCTCTCCGTCCTGCGCACCGAGTCGAGCGAGTTCGCGCGCTTTTACTACGCGATGCTCGGCTTCTCGAGCCTCATGGGCGCGCAGGTGGCGCTTCTGCTCGTGGTCACCAAGCGCGCGGACGGCTCCCCGGAGGGCGCGCGGCGCCAGCTCGGCGCGGTTGGCCCGGTCCGCCAGCTCGCAAGTGCCCTTCTCGCTGCGTGGATCGTGGTCTTTGTCTGCCTTGTGGTGGCGCTCGTCTACATCAGGCTCGTCGCGGACGTCTCCTTTGGCGGCCGAGAGGGGCTGGCCGTTGCCGCCTGCGCCGCGTGCGCGCTCGTGAGCTGCGCCATCGGCACCTTCATCGGCTCGATCCCGCGCCTGTCCACGTCCGCCAAGGACGTCATCTGCACCGTCGCCACGATGGGCCTCTCGCTTCCGGCGGGCCTCTTCGGCGAGCCGTCGCTTCGCCTGGCTGACTGGCTCTCCCTCCACCTGCCCTGGGCGCAGGCGATAAACCCGGCGGTGCAGGTCGGCGAGGCCTTCTACCGCCTGGCGTTCTACGACTCGCTCGCGCCGTTCGCCCAGTCCGTGGGCACGATCTTGTCCATCTCCGCCGTGCTCTTCGCCGTGGCGGCGCTCTTCATGAGGAGGCAGCGCTATGCAGCTCTTTAGACTCGCCGGGCGCGTGGTCCTGCGTCACCGCGCTCTTCTCGCCCTGTACGTGGTCATGCTCGGGGCCTTTGGCTGGCTCATGGCGTCCTACGTGGGCACGGGGTCGAGCTCATACGAGGCCGCTCGACCCACCATCGCCGTGATCGACCGGGACGGCTCCGCGGTGTCGGAGGCGCTGGCCGACTACGCCACCGAGGCGGGCGAGCTCGTGGAGCTGCCCGACACCACCTACGCGCTGCAGGACGCCGCCGCCAAGGACCTGGCCAACTACGTGCTCGTGATCCCTGCGGGCTACGGGGAGGCCCTCGAGGCGGCGGCCCGCGAGGGCACCGAGATGCCCGCGCTCGAGTGCGTGGTGAGCTACAGCGACGCGCGCGGCTCACTCGCCGACCAGCGGGTGCGCGCCTATGCCCAGCAGCTCTACGCGCTTCTCACCGAAACGGGGCTCTCCGTCGAGCAGGTCGTGGCCTGTGCCGAGGAGGCGCGGGCGTCGGAGGGGGCCCGTCTTGAGGTGGGCGTCATAGAGTCGGGCGACTCCGGGGCACTGCCGACGGACTACCTCGTCTTCATGCAGTTCTCGACCTACGCCCTCTTTGGCGGGACGGCCATCCTCATCGCATGCGGGCTGCGCTCGCTCGGGCGCGACCAGCCGGTCACGGCGCGCCTGCTCGCGGCCCCGGTCTCCGACACGGCGCGCGGGACCCAGCTCGCGCTCGCCTGCCTCGGCGTGGGCCTCGCGGTCTGGGCGGCGATGGGCGTGCTCGGAACGCTCTGGTGCGCAGGCTCGCTGGCGGGCACGGACGTGCGGCTCGTGCTGCTCGCGCAGGTGCCGCTCCTGGCCCTGGCCTGCGTGGGGGCCGCGTACGGCTACCTGCTCTGGGGCCTCGGGGCCACCGGCGACCTCGCTCACGCGGCGGGCAACATGGGTTCGATGGTGCTCACGTTCCTGGGCGGCACCTGGGTCCAGCAGGCGAGCATGGGCGCGGCGGTGACGGCCGTGGCGCGGCTCACCCCCATCTGGTGGGTCATCCACGCCATGAGCGCGGTGTACGCGACAGACGGCCTCACCGGGGAGCTCGTGGCGAGCGTGCTCGCACAGTCCGCGATCGTGGCGCTCTTCGCCGTGGCGATCGCGGTGGCCGGGACCGCGCTGGCGCGCGCCCGCGCCCGGTCCTAGGCGGCGGGCCTACAGGTACTGGCGCCAGTCCTCGTCCTCGTCGGCGTCATCCGCGACGGAGCGCTCGGCCTCTGCGGCGGCGCGCTCGGCGCGACTCACGTACGGGGCATCGTTGACCTCGGGGAACGTGGCCAGCGCGTGCTCGAAGACCTCGAGGTTCTCGTCAAAGCGGCCGCGGGGCACCGCGAAGACCACCTCGCGCGCGGCATGCGTCCCGCGCCCTAGCTCGATGCGAAAGGCCTCCGCCACCGCGGCCGCCTCCCAGCCAAAGGTGCCGCAGCCGAAGGCGCCGAGCACGAGCTTCTTGTGTCCCAGGTCGTCCGCGATGGCCATGACCAGCCGGATGCGGTCGCGCAGGGCGCGAAGCAGCGCGTCCTCCCCCACGTGGTACTCCTCGCGGGCGCGACGCGCGTCCGGCGCGGCCGCCACGATCACGTCCGCGTAGGAGTGGTAGTCGTCGCGCTCAAAGCGCACGCGCGGCACCACGAGCGCCCTGTTGCGGTAGAGGTGACAGTTCAGATTGCGCCGACGGTTCTCCGCGTACCAGGCGCCCTTCTCGCGCAGCACGTTGTAGAGGAAGCTCGCCGCGCAGAGCGCCTGCTCCTGCGCCCATGCGCCGCGCTCGTAGCCGCCGCCGGGGTACAGGAACGAGGCGAAGTCAAGGACGGCCAGGTCGCAGGCAGAGGCCAGGCCGCGCCCGCGCGCGAGGACCGCGGCAACGGAGTCCTCGTCAACCACGCTCACCTGCGGGACGCACGGCTCTGTCACCCGCATGGACGGAGCCGCGTCGTAGATGCGCGTCGAGGCAACGGCTGCAGCGATCTCATCAGGAAACCGCCGGTCCATATCCTCGACGTGGCGCCGGGCCAGCTCGGCTCGGCTGGGTCCGCGACCTTCTCGACGTGCGCTCTTCTCGGCCATCCTGCCCCCTTCGTCGGCTTTTCTGTCATTCTCGCACAACGGCGGAGCCAAGATCGCTGCGGGCGCGCCTTGGCTTGCAGCTTTCTGCTTGTAATACGGGTGCTGATGACAAAGGTGACAGGGTCGACTGTCATGAAAGGTTCATGACAGT
>DXAB01000130.1 GCA_019117265.1 Candidatus Olsenella pullicola | reverse complement strand
GTCGCGGGTTCGAACCCCGTAGCCCGCTCCATGAACTTTTGAGGGCCGGTCAATGACCGGCCCTTTTGCTATCCTTAGGCGCTGACGAACGCTTTTGTTCCGAGGAGTTTTCGCCCGATGTTTCTCTCGCTCATCTTTGTCGTCTTTCTCTTCCTCGTGGTTCAGGGCTTTGTGCGGGTGATCGTCTTCTTCTGGGAGTGGCTCTCGCACGGGGACCACCTTGACGAGGAGAACGTCGAGCGCGCACAGGAGGCCCTCGAGGAGTCCGAGGACGTCCTCGAGCGCGAGCTTGCCCGCGCGGAGCGCCAGCGTGGCCTGGGGCGCCTCTTTGCGCGCTGGCACGCCTCCAACGAGGCGGTCGACGAGTACCTCGATCATCTTCGCCTCAGCTGGTACCAGGTGATCATCATCTTCTTCGTGGGATCCATGGCGGGGCTTCTCATCGAGGAGGTCTGGATGCTCGCCACGGCCGGCCTCACGGAGAGCCGCGTTGGCCTGGTGTGGGGGCCCTTCTCGCCGCTCTATGGCTTTGGCGCCGTGCTTCTCACCCTGCTGAGCTTCTTCCTGCGCCGCCGCGGCGCGAGGGCGTGGCAGATCTTCGTTGTCTCCGCCCTCGTCGGCGGGGTGCTCGAGCAGCTTGCCGGATGGGGCATGTCCACGTTCTTTGATGCCGAGAGCTGGACGTACCTGCACCTGCCCGACCACATCACGCAGTGGGTCGCCTGGCGCTTCCTCGTGTTCTGGGGGCTCTTGGGCCTGGTGTGGGGCCGCGCGGTCATGCCGCGGCTGCTTTACCAGATTGGCATGCCCACCACGCGCCGACAGGCGGTCTTTGTGGCGCTCGTGGCGGTGTACCTGGTGGCGGACGTGGCCATGACGCTCGTGTGCTTCAATCGCAAGACGGAGCGCGACGCGGGGCTTCCGCCCTCTAACGCCTTCGAGCAGTGGGTGGACACCAACTACTCCGACGAGTTCATCGCCGGGCGCTTCCAGAACCTCAAGATCGGGAAGGACCGGGACCTGGTGGACGAGAACGGCAACCTCGTGCTTGACGAGGACGGCAACACCATGACGGAGGGGGAGGGCCTGTGATGGCGTGCGTTCGCGAGGCCTACCTCGACTACGCGGCGGCAACCCCCGTTGACCCTGCGGTTGCCGAGGCGATGCTGCCGTACCTCACCGAGCGGTTCTGGAACCCGTCTGCTCCCTACGCTCGCGCTCGCGAGGTGCGCGACGACGTCGAGCGGGCGCGGGGCACCGTGGCTCGGCTCATCGGGGCCCAGCCGGACGGCATCGTCTTCACCGCCGGCGCCACCGAGGCCAACAACCTCGCCTTTGCCGCCGTGGACGGACACGTGGTCGTGGATGCCATCGAGCACGAGAGCGTGCTCGCCTGCGCGGGCACCCACGAGCGCCGCACCGTGCGCGTGGGGACGGACGGCATCGTGGACCCCGCCGCGGTGGCGCGCGCCATTCGTCCCGAGACCGAGCTCGTCTCCGTTGAGCTCGCAAACGGCGAGATAGGTGCCATCCAGCCGGTGCGCGAGATATCCCGCCTGGTGGCCGCCGAGCGCACGCGTCGGCTCGAGGCGGGCGAGCGGCGCCCCATCCTCCTGCACTCGGATGCCTCCCAGGCGGCGGGCGTGCTTTCGGTGAACGTGAGCTCGCTCGGCGTGGACCTGCTCACGCTCTCTGCCGCCAAGATCTACGGGCCCAAGCAGGTGGGACTGCTGTGGGCCTCAGATGAGGTTCGCCTGCGGCCGCTCGTCTACGGCGGCGGCCAGGAGGCGGGTGTGCGCTCCGGGACCGAGAACGTTGCCGGCATCGTGGGCTTTGCGCGCGCCCTCGAGCTTGCGTGCGAGCGACGCGACGAGGAGCGCCGTCGTCTCGCGGGCCTTCGCGAGCGCCTTCGCGCCGCGATCGTGGGCGAGCTGCCCTGGGCCGTCGTGGCGGGGCCGAGAAACGCCAAGCGTCGGCTGCCGGGGCTTCTCCACGTGTCCTTTGCGGGGATCGAGGCCCGGCGTCTCGTGATTGCCCTCGAGCGCGTGGGCGTCTCGGTGGGCACGGGGTCCGCCTGCGCCGCGAGCCGCATGCGGGTGAGCCATGTGCTCGACGCCGTTGGCATGCCGCGGCAGCTCGCCGAGGGCAGCCTGCGCCTCACCTTGGGGCGTGGCCTGGACGAGGGGGACGTGGACTATGCGGCGGCCGCCATCGTGGGGGCCGTGCGCGCCGAGATGGCGCGCCTGGGGCTTGACAACGCCACTCAGGAGGCGCGCGTGGCCGATCTCATGGGGGAGTGGCGCTGATGGCGCGCGTCTTCTGCGGGCTCTCCGGCGGCGTGGACTCGGCGCTCGCCGCGGCGCTTCTCGTTGAGCGCGGCCATGAGGTGACGGCCGTCTATATGCGCAACTGGTCCCGCGACCTGCCGGGGTTTCGCTGCCCGTGGGCGGACGATCTGGCGGACGCGGAGCGCGTGGCGGTGACGCTGGGCATTGACCTCGAGGTCTGGGACTGCGAGGCGGAGTACAGGACCACGGTGGTGGACTACCTCGTGGACGCCTACGCGCACGGCCGCACGCCCAACCCAGACGTCATGTGCAACCAGACGATCAAGTTCGGCACGTTCGCGGAGCGCGCCCTCGAGCGTGGGGCCGACTTCGTTGCCACGGGGCACTACGGCCGCATCGTGCGCGAGGGGGGTCGAACGCTGCTCCTGCGCGCCCGAGACGAGCGCAAGGACCAGACCTACTTTCTCTGGCGCGTGGGCGAGGAGGCGCTCTCTCGCGCGCTCCTGCCTGTGGGCGAGATTGCGGACAAGGCCGAGGTGCGACGCATGTGCGCCGAGCGTGGGCTGGGCGTGGAGTCAAAGCCGGACTCGGACGGCATCTGCTTTGTGGGGCCGGTGGGCATCCGGACGTTTCTCCTCGACGAGCTCGAGCGCCGCGCGGGTGACGTGGTGGAGTGGGAGACCGGGCGCGTGCTCGGGCACCATGACGGCGCGTTCCTCTTTACGGTGGGGCAGCGCAAGGGGCTTGACCTCGGCGGCGGGCCCGCGCGCTACGTCGTCTCCACGGACGTCGAGAATAACGTGGTCTACGTGACGGCCGACCGCATGAGCCCCGCGCTCTTCACACGCGAGATCAGGCTCGAGGACGTGCGGTGGATCTCGGGCGAGCCCCCGGCCGACGGGCGCTACCTCGTGCGCACGCGCCACACCGGCGAGCTGCGGGAGGCCGACCTTCTTGGCAGCGTGTTGCGCTTTGACAAACCCGTTCGCCGCGTAGCGCCCGGGCAGTCGGCCGTGCTCTATGATGGCCTTCGCTGCCTTGGCGGCGGCATCGTGCAGGCGGAGGAGGGGCGACCCCCCTTTCGCATCGAGGGAGGAGCGAGATGTCCATAGAGAGGGCTCGCGCGCACCTTGCGCAGTTTGGGCTGGCGGAGCGCATTCGGGAGTTTGACGCGTCGAGCGCCACGGTGGAGCTCGCGGCTGCGGCGGTGGGCGTAGAGCCGGCGCGCATTGCCAAGACGCTCAGCTTCATGGTGGGGGAGACGCCCACGCTCATCCTCTTTGCCGGCGACGCCCGCATCAACAACCAGGCGTTCAAGGCGACCTTCCACACCAAGCCCAAGATGCTCTCCGCCGAGCAGGCGGCGGAGCTCGTGGGTCACGCCGTGGGCGGGGTGTGCCCGTTTGGCGTGAACGACGGGGCGGAGGTCTTTCTCGACGAGTCGCTCAGGCGCTTTGAGACGGTCTGGCCCGCGGCGGGCAGCTCAAACTCCGCCATCGAGCTCACCTGCGAGGAGCTTGAGCGCGCCTCCTGCGCGCAGGGCTGGGTTGACGTGGGCCGAGGCTGGAGAGACGGAGAATAAGGGGATGCGGCCGCTCGTCGCCCTCCCCGTTCCTAAGCGTCGCCCTTGCGCGCTACACTAGACAGACGGACCCGTTGGCATGACGTATGGAGCGCGCGTGGCAGAAGAGCAGGACACTCAGAAGGCGGCCAAGGCGCCCAAGAAGGTGACGCTCAAGGTCTCTGCCGTGCGCACCGTCTCACCGGCGGACAACGCCGCCGACAAGAAGTCGATGGGGCAGGTCAGAAAGACCGTCATCTTCCTTGGCTTTGTCGCCGTTGCCTATGCGCTCTACCTTGTTCTTACCGGTCAGGTCGACGAGTTTGTGACGTCGCTTGCCGGCGTGGACACGGCCTGGATCGTGGCGGGCGTGGTCTGCTTCCTCTTCTATTACGTCTTTGGCATCCTTGCCTACGTGCTCTCCGTTGCGGCGGACCCGGACTGCCCCGTGGGCATTCGCGACCTCATGAGCGTCGAGGCGTCCGGCGTCTTCTTCATGCGACTCACGCCCAACAGCGCGGGTGCCCCTCCCGCACAGATCTTCCGCCTCACGCGCGCGGGCATGTCAGCCGGCGCCGCGAGCGCGCTCAACTTCACGCGCACCATCATCTACGAGACGGGTGAGGGCGTCTTTGCCGCCATCATGCTCGTCTTCTGCGGCGGGTACTTCTACGAGACCTTCGGTGACGTCACCCTCATCGGACTCTTCCTCTTTGGCTTCAAGGTGGTGCAGGTGGCGGGCTTTATCGCGCTCTGCCTGCTGCCCAAGCCCGTCATGGCGGTGGGCAACTTGGCGCTGCGCTTTGCCAACCGCCGCAAGTGGATCAAGGACGAGAAGTACGAGAAGTACTACGAGGTCGTCAACACCCAGGTCATGGAGTTCTCCCGCGCCTTCAAGAAGGCCGCGGCCAACGTGCCCGAGATGCTCGCGACGATGGGGGTGACGCTGCTGCAGCTCGGCTGCATGTACGCACTGCCGTATTTCGTGCTGCGCTCCTTCGGCGAGCCCGCGGACTTCATGGTGTGCCTCGCCTCCGGCTCGATGCTCGAGCTGCTCGTGAACGCCGTTCCGCTGCCCGGTGGCGCGGGTGGTGCCGAGGTGGGATTTGCCTACCTCTTCAAGGACATGTACGGCGTTCACCTCACGGCGGGCTTTGTCATCTGGCGTGCGATCGAGTACCTGCTGCCCGTTCTCATTGCCGCGCCGTGCATGGGCCTTCGCTCCACGAGCGGGGAGTCCATCAACCGCCGCGCCAATCATGCCTGGAAGCGCGTCCGTGGCTTCATGAGCGGTGCCCGGAGCGGCAAGAGGGCCGCCGCGCGCGGCGGCGTCACGGTGAAGCCGGGTGCCAAGAAGAAGGTCACGGTCTCCGGCGGCGCCGCGTCTGGCAAGAAGGACGGCTCCGACGTGGCGGCTCGCATTGCGGCGGGCAAGGCCGCGGCAGCCGCTAAGAAGGCCGCCGCTGAGGCGCCCAAGCAGGCGGGCGACGAGAGCCCACGGGTGGCGACGGCAAACCTTGCCAAGCTGCGCCGAAAGAGGGAGGCCGAGAAGGGCGCGGGGAAGTAGGGTCTCTCGCGCTGCCGTGCGCCCTGGGCCCCAATTTCAAGAAAGTCAAAATTGGGGCTTGCGCTTTCGGTGGGTTCCTTGCTAATATATCCCTCGCGCTGCGGTCCCCAGCAGTGCATCACATAAGGGCGTTTAGCTCAGGGGGAGAGCGCTTCCCTGACACGGAAGAGGTCACAAGTTCAAATCTTGTAACGCCCAC
>DXAB01000129.1 GCA_019117265.1 Candidatus Olsenella pullicola | reverse complement strand
TGGCGTCCGGACTCGCGAGCGAGCACTTTTTCTTCGAGGGGTTCCTGCCGCGCAGGCGCGGGGCACAGCTCGAGCGGCTGGCTGAGCTGGCCGTCATTCCCGGCACGATCGTCGTCTACGAGAGCCCGCGGCGCGTGGCCGAGACGCTCGCAAACGTGGCCGAGGCAATGCCAGGGCGGCGTGTGGCGCTCGTGCGCGAGCTCACCAAGCTGCACGAGGAGGTCGTGCGCGGCGAGGCGGCCGAGCTCGCGGAGCAGGTTGCCGCCCGCGGCGAGGTCCGAGGGGAGTGCGTGATCGTGATCGCGGCCCCCGGCTCGGACGAGCTTGAGGCGCGCCGAGCTCAGGCGGGGTCACAGAGGAGCCTCGAGGAGGAGATCGCCGCGGGACTGGCGGCGGGCGAGTCCAAGAGCGCGCTGGCCAAGCGGCTTGCCAAGTCCTTCTCGCTTCCGCGTGCCGAGGTCTACGACGCCGTGGTCGCCGCCGCGCGATAGGCGCCGACGCGCGTGAGGGCGCGGGGAGGATTCCGACGGGCCTCGACTCACGTTTGCGCTCACTTCTCGCATCTATGGTGATCGTTTTCGTGAGTTCTTTCGGGGCGCTGCCGACCAACTCACGCTTGCGCTCACTATTTGGTGCAGGAGTGAGCGCTACTGTGAGTTTTGCCCGTGTTGCCGGGCAAGAAGGTCGCGGGCGAGAAACTCATGCGCTTCGCGGGGCGCGGTGGTAAATCGAGTGCACGCAAATACTGGGCGTCGACACGGGCGGTGGTTAGAGCGCACACGAATTTGGAGCCTCGGCACGCGAAGCGGACAGGGCGCACACGAATTTGGAGCCTCGGCACAAACGGCGTGCCGACGCCCCGATTTTGTGTGCGCCAGCGAGAAGAACCGCAGGTCGCACTTCTCGCCCCGTGCCGACGCCGCCAATTCGTGTGCGCCCCGCCGGCGCCCCGTGCCGACGCCCCGAATTTGCGTGCGGGCCGTGCGCCCTTCTCGCCGACGCCCCCGGCCTCGGCCCGGCTCCGCCTAACGAACCCGACTGCCCTTGGCGGTGTAGCTCATGATGCCCAGGATGTGCTGCTTCATGTTGGGCGGTTGCGACTTGAAGAGCGCGAGCACGCGCTCGTCCTCATCGGAGAGCAGCGAGAAGTGCCGCGCGGAGTGGCCGTACCCGAGGATGTCGTTGGGCGTGCAGTGGAAAAGTGCGCTCAGTGCGAGGATCCTCTCGGCTCCCATCTCGGAGCGCCCGGTCTCCCAGGAGCTGTAGGTTGCCTTGCTCACGCCGATTCGGCCTGCCACCTGTATCTGCGTCATCCCCGACATGCGCCTGATTCGAGCGAGCGCGGTCCTGTGCGTCTTGGCCATGAGAGTCTCCGTTCGTTGTCTGCGAACACTCTCGTTGCCCAATTCGCCCAAAAGTCTACGGTGGATAGACTCTCTGCTCGCATCAGCGAGAAGTACAGCGAGACAAGACTCTTGTCCAAAAGGTATGACGAGAACGAACAAGGCTCCGCAAACGCCGCACTGCCCAAATCCCGCGCAAAGAGTACAATCAGGAGGCTTGCGACGCGCGTGGCACAACGCGGCGCGCACCGTGGGCCTATGCCACATTCCGTCATGAGGAGCACCTATGGCAGAGAAGCCGTCCTACTTTGTCACCACCCCCATCTACTACGTCAACGCCGCCCCACACCTGGGCACCGCCTACTGCACCCTGCTCGCGGACGTCCAGGCGCGCTTTCGTCGCGCGGCCGGCTACGACGTCAAGTTCCTGACCGGCATGGACGAGCACGGCGAGAAGGTCGCCGAGGCCGCCGCCGAGCACGGCATGACCCCGCAGGAGTGGTGCGACTCGCAGGCCCCGCTCTTCCAGGATCTCTGGCGTGAGCTCGAGGTCTCTAACGACGACTTCATCCGCACCACCGAGCCTCGCCAGCACCACGCGGTCCAGTACCTGTGGGACCGCATGCTGGAGTCCGGCTACCTCTACAAGGGCTCCTATGACGGCTGGTACTGCGTGCCGGAGGAGACCTACTTCACCGAGACCCAGGTCGAGAAGGCCGACGAAGAGCGCGGCACCAAGGGCGAGCACCTCTGTCCGGACTGCGGCCGCCCGCTCGAGCGCGTCCAGGAGGAGTCCTACTTCTTCAAGCTCTCCGCCTTCCAGGACCGGCTCCTCGCGCTCTACGACGAGCACCCCGACTTCGTGCAGCCGGACTTCCGCATGAACGAGGTTCGCTCCTTCGTGGAGGGTGGCCTCACGGACACCTCGGTCTCCCGCACGACCTTCGACTGGGGCATCAAGGTTCCCTTTGACGACAAGCACGTCACCTACGTGTGGTTTGACGCCCTGCTCAACTACATGACCGCCGTGGGCTACAGCCTGGACGACGCTGAGTCGCGCGCCGAGCTCGCGCGCCGCTGGCCCGCCCAGTGCCACCTCATCGGCAAGGACATCATCCGCTTCCACTGCATCCTCTGGCCCGCCATGCTCATGGCCATCGACGAGGCGCTGCCCGAGCACGTCTTCGTGCACGGCTTCCTCACGGTGCGCAACCCCGAGACCGGGCAGGCCGAGAAGATGAGCAAGTCCCGCGGCAACGCGATCGCCCCGCGCGACGTCATCAACCTGCTCGGCGTTGAGGGCTACCGCTACTACTTCATGACCGACGTGGTCCACGGCGACGACTCCGCGATCTCCTTCGAGCGCATGGAGCAGGTCTATAACGCCGACCTCGCCAACAGCTGGGGCAACCTGGTCTCCCGCGCCCTCAACATGAGCGCCAAGTACTTCGACGGCAAGACGCCGGATCTGGCCGAGGGCTGGGCGCAGAAGGACGGCACGCTGCGCGGCGTTGCCGAGGGCATCTACGACCGCTACGCGAGCCGCATGGAGGTCTTCGACTACGCCGGCGCCAAGGACGTGGTCATGGAGCTCGTCCACGCCGCCAACCACTACATCGAGGACTCCGCGCCCTGGGCCGTGGCCAAGGACCCGGAGCGAGCCGGCGAGCTCGCCGAGATCATCGTGAGCCTGCTCGAGTCCATCCGCATCTCCGCGCACCTGCTCGCGCCGTTCATGCCCGAGACCTCGGCCGAGGTCCTGCGCCGCATGTCGCTCGAGGGAGAGGCTGCCACCGACGACCTGCGCTCCGCGTGCGCGTGGGGCGGCCTTGTCGGCGGCGTGGCCGTGACCAAGGGTGACGCGCTCTTCCCGCGTCTGGATACCAAGAAGTAGGCGAGCGTGAGCGGATCTCCTCTCGCAAATCCCGGTGCCACGCGCGCGCTGCTCGAGGCGTACGGTCTTGCCACCAAGCACAGCCTCGGTCAGAACTTCCTGGTCAGCAATCATGTGATCGAGAAGATCATGGCGCTGGCGGAACCTGGCTCCAAGGAGACGGTGCTCGAGGTTGGTCCCGGCATCGGCACGCTCACGCTGGCGCTTCTCGCCGAGGCCGGCCACGTGGTCTCCGTCGAGATGGACCGCGAGCTCGAGCCCGTGCTCTCCGCGCACGCTGCGGCGCACGAGAACTTCTCGTTCATCATGGGCGACGCGCTGCGCGTGACGCCGGGTCAGATTGCGGCGGCCGCGGGCGGCGAGCCCACCATGCTGGTCTCCAACCTGCCCTACAACGTGGCCGCCACCATCATCCTGGCGCTCTTCCAGACCATGCCGGCGCTGCGGCGCGCCGTCGTGATGGTCCAGGCCGAGGTGGCCGACCGCATCTGCGCGGAGCCGGGCAACCGCACCTACGGCGCCTACACGGCCAAGCTCGCGCTCTACGGGCGCGTGAGCGGCCGCTTTGAGGTGGGCCCCGGCAACTTCATGCCGCCCCCGCACGTGGATTCCGCTGTGGTGCGCATCGACCGCACGCCGGCGTGCGACCCGGCAACGGGCGGGCCCCTCTCTCAGGGGCGCCTCGCCGCCACCGCCGCCGTGATTGACGCCGCGTTCGCACAGCGCCGCAAGACCATTCGAAACTCCATGTCGGCGTCGGGTTATGATAAGGGCGCACTCGACGCGGCCTTTGCGGCCTGCGGCATCTCGCCGACCTGTCGTGCCGAGACGCTTGCCCCGGCCGACTTCGTCCTTCTTTCCAGCGTGCTTTCCTAGGAGCAATCATGTCCAAGCTGATCGCACTCGATGACCTCTCGCTCGCAGACGGCGAGCTCTTCCATGACCACAAGGGCCAGGTCTGCCCGCTGCCCGCGCCGCTGGCGCCGCTGGCGGACACCCACGGCCACCTCACGAGCTTTC
The DNA here is from genome assembly GCA_019117265.1 of Candidatus Olsenella pullicola. Lineage (GTDB taxonomy): Bacteria > Actinomycetota > Coriobacteriia > Coriobacteriales > Atopobiaceae > Thermophilibacter > Thermophilibacter pullicola. Next base: position 5,564 of record DXAB01000129.1, on the reverse strand, counting down.
GTGAGCACGATCCGGCCGTCGTCCTCGCACGCGCGGCGCTTGCGGGCGTGCGCCTGCTCGTCGTGCCCGTGGACCCCATCGACGACATCCCGCGCCGGTGGGAGAGCGTGGGCGCGTTCCTCTCCTGGCTGGACGAGGAGGTCGAGCTCGCCCGGGCGTGCCTCGCCGAGTGCGCCGAGAGGGGCTTCGTGCCGCCCGCCTTCGAGAACGTGGACGCTCCCGATCTGCTCGACAACGTCCACATCGTGGCCGGCGCGCACCCCTACGGAGCCGAGGTCTTTGACGACGACGCCAAGGCCCGCCTCGCCGAGCTTCTCGCCAGCCCCCGCTGCGTGGGCGTGGGCGAGTTCGGCCTTGACCTCGGGCCCTACAACAAGGTGCCCCGTGAGGTCCAGGAGGAGGTCTTCCGCTATCACCTGCGTCTCGCCCACGAGCTCGAGCTGCCCGCGGAGCTGCACATCCGTGCCACCGCCGGCGACATGATCGCCAACGCCTACGTTGACGCCGCCCGCATCCTGCACGACGAGGGCGTGCCCGAGAAGGGCTGCGACCTGCACTGCTTTACCGCCGGCCTCAAGGTCATGGAGAACTTCACGAGCATGGGCTGCCACATCGCCTTTGGCGGCGCGCTCACCTTCACCCGCTCCGAGGACATCCGTGAGGCGGCCACCTTCTGCGCGGAGCGCAGGCTGCTCACGGAGACCGACAGCCCCTACATGGCGCCGGTGCCCCTGCGCGGTGAGGAGTGCGAGCCCGCGATGGTCGCCTTCACGGCGGCGTGCGTGGCCGACGTGCGCGAGAAGGCCGGGCGCGGCAGCCGCAAGGCAACCTACGACGCGCTGTGGAGAAACGCCTGCCGCTTCTTTGGGCTGTAAGGGACAACGATCGGACGGTCTTCCTGACTGAAGCGTCCCGGGGCCACCCGTTGTTGGTGCGTGGCGGCTAGCTCCGTTTGCCAAGGAGGACGTTCCGGCACGCCCAGAGGACGGTTCCGGGCCGGGCCATGAGGGTGCCGGTGCTCGTGCCGGCGAGAAGGGCAATTATGAGCTGGTCAAGAGGCTCGGAGACCCAGCGGCGCCTCCATCCCATGCGGGGGGAGCCTGCCGCGGGGAGCACCAGCTCGTTGCCGCAGACAACGAGGCCACCCATCCAGTGGGCGCCCGCCGCCTCGCAGAGCGCCTCAAGCTGCGAGAAGGACGCCGCCGCTCCGGTACCCGCGCGGTCCTTGAGGTGGGCGAGGGCATAGACGCGCGTTTCGGGCGCGACCTCCGCTGCTGCGTGGTGCGCGGGGGCGGGGTCTTGAAGGTCATGGGCAAGAAGCGCCGTGTCGCAGCGGAAGATCTTCTCGCCGGCGGTCGATCGGACGAGCTCGGGCGTGGCGACGTCTGCCAGGCGCGCATAGACGGGCAGCGCCTCGGTAAGGTCGTCGAGCAGGTAGCTGGTGATCCTCTCGCCCATAGGCGAGCTGGCGTCTATGAGCGCCACGCTGTGACCGCCTGCCCGCATGACCGCTCCTCTCGTCGACTCATCCGCATGGTAGCACGGGTGCTGCGGGGCGCCCCCGTGCCCCGGGCGCGCCGCTGCCGAGAAGGCCAGCCCTCTGTGCCGGCGCGCCGCGTGCTACACTCGTCCCACCTACGCGACCCCCATCCGCCACAGGAAGGGGGTCGCATGCGCATCGAACGTCTTGCCCGCATTGCGGCGGACGAGCTCGCGGAGGTCCTTTGGCCCACGCGCTGCGTAAGCTGCGACCAGCCGGGCGAGCTTGTCTGCGACGAGTGTCGCGCCGCGCTCCCGTGGGTGGAGCAGCGCCTGGCGTGCCCGGTCTGCGGCGCTCCGTACGGCTTTCTCACCTGCACGGAGTGCGACGGCAGCTGGGCCCCGCGCGCCACGGTGGCCGCGCTCGGCTTTCGCGGCACCGCCGCCCGCATGGTCACCTGCCTCAAGGACGCCCACGAGCTGCGCCTGGCCCCCGTGATGGCGGCGGCCATGCTCACGGCGCTCGAGGAGGCCTCCGCCTGGCCGGCGGTGGACGGCGCGCCGCGCTTCTCGGGGGCAGACGTTGACGGCATCTGTTTTGTTCCCGCCACCGCGGAGGCGTACGGGCGCCGGGGCTTTGACCATATGGAGCTCGTCGCGCGGGAGCTTGCCGGCATGTCCGGGGTCCCGCTCGCCGACGTGCTCGTCCGCGGACCCGCCCGTGACCAGCGCAGTTTGGGAAAAGACGCCCGCGCGGCAAATCTCTCCGGCACCATGCGCGTCTGCGAGGACGTCTGCGGCATGCGCCTGCTCCTGCTCGATGACGTTGCCACCACCGGGGCGTCGCTCAACGAGGCCTCGCGCGTCCTGCTCGGGCGGGGAGCCGCGTCCGTGACGGCTTGTGCCCTCGCTCGCGTGTGGTAGCCCGTGCCTGTCCAAAACGCATCCGGCACAAAGTGGGCTCATGCGCCGGGCTCGGCAGCTATACTTAAAAAGTCTCGACCAGGTCTGTGGTTGCGGGCGACGTCGCGCGCGTTGCCCAAGTCCATGCCAGACGAGGGCAAAGGGATCCACGTAAGCCCGGGCGTGCGCGCCCGTGCGATCATGGCTCGTCCTAGAGGTAAGTCGTACCGCCCGTCATACGCATGAGGCATCCGGCCTCGCGGGCGAGAGGGGCAACAGTGGAGGTGCCGCGGCGCCGAAAGCAACGTCCCCAGTGCGCGGGTGTGGGGTCAAAGACCAGGTCAGCTGGGAGAGACGCAACGGCCTAAACCTTGGGAAGAGGGACAGCATGCCGCACATCCACATCAGGTCGCTTGTTGCCGCCGGTGCGGCGATGGGCGTGGCCCTCGGGCTCGGGGCCTGCTCGATCGGCCCCGTCGACCTCGACGACTTTCTCATGACCACCTCCGTGGCGGACGCCCGCGCCGCTCGCATGGCGGAGCTCGTCCCCGCCGTGGACGACTCCGCGCTCAAGCAGCCCGGAACCCTTACGGTGGGCATTCCCGCCATCGAGAGCGCCCCGCTTGCCGTTATCGACTCCAACGGCTCGCAGACGGGCCTGGACGTCGACCTCGCCCACGCCCTTGCGGACGCGCTCGGCCTGAGTCGCGTCTCGTTTGTCTCGGTGACCGACGTCGTCACGGCGCTCCAGGAGAGCTGCGACGTGGTCATGGGCATCACCGCGGACAACTCGTGGGGCGCCACGCTCGTGGGCAACTACGCCCAGGGCGCAACGGGCGTCTTCTCCGCCCAGGGAACGGTCGCGCCCATCGACGTCTCCGCGCTCTCCGGGGCGAGCGTGGGCGTCCAGCAGGGCTCCGTCTCGCAGCGCGCCCTTGCCGAGCTGGGCACCGGTGCCGTGGAGACGACCTTCTCAAACCTCAACGAGGCGTTTGACGCGCTTCTCGCCGGCACGGTGAGCTACGTGGCGTGCGACGCCTACTCCGGGGCGTACCTCGCCACCGCCTATGACGGCATCACCTTTGCGGGCACCCTCGACGATCCTGCCCCCACGAGCATCGCCGTCGCGTCTGCGGAGCTCCAGGCTCCTGTTCAGGCTGCGCTGGAGGAGGTCCAGGCCAACGGTGTGGGAGACCTGCTGCGCGTGAGCTGGGTGGGCGACCTCCCAACGCTTACCGAGGCGACCAAGGTGACCGGCATCGTGGCCCCCGCGCCCGATACCGAGGAGGAGCCGGCCGAGGATGGAGTCGGGGACGCAACGACCGACGGCACGTACGCCGGTGACGTTACGCCCGCCGAGTAGGAGCACCCGCTCGCGTGCATTCTCGGTGCCTCGTGATGGACTGCCACCCACGGAAGTGGGTATCAGTGTCGTAGGGGCGCAGTCGCAGAGACTCGCACCCACGTTCAACCGTAAGGAGGTTCGCATGGTGGACATCAAGATCTCGGGCCGCAAGGTGAGCGTCTCCGACTCCCTGCGCGAGCATGTGGAGAAGAAGGTGGGCGATGCCCTCAAGGTGTTCGACATCAAGCCCATGACCTGTGACGTGGTTCTCCGTGTTGACAAGAACCCCTCCAACCCGGAGCGCAAGGCCTGCGAGGTCACCGTCTTTGTCCGCGACAGCGTGGTTCGCGTGGTCGCGAGCTCGGACGACATGTATGCCGCCATCGACAGCGCGGCCGACAAGGTCACCCGCCAGCTGCGCAAGTACAAGACGCGCGTCATCGACAGGCGCCAGCGGGTCCAGGCCGCCAAGGGCGGCACGGTCACGCAGGAGGACCTGGCGGCCCTCATCGAGCCGGCGCCGGACGAGACCGAGGACGATCAGCTCGTTCGCGAGAAGTACGTTGACCTGCTCCCCATGACCGAGGAGGAGGCACTCGTCCAGACCGATCTTATCGGCCACGATTTCTATGTCTTCACAAATGCCACCACGGGGCTTGTCAACGTGATCTATCACCGCAAGAATGGCGGGTACGGAATCATCAAGCCCAAGATCGAGGAAGAGAATGAGCAGTAGCGATACCGACAAGAACATAGAGACCGCCCCCGCGAGCGAGGGGGCCGACAACGCCCAGGCGTCGCAGGAGGCTGCGCGCCTGGGTCGCGCTTATCATCGCAAGTCAAACGTGAGGATCATCGTGGACTCCTGCGCGGACTTTGCGCCAGAGGTTGCCCACGCCCTGGGTGTGGAGATCGTGAACTTCACCTATGTGATGAGCGGCACGGAGTATGCCGACGACCTCTGGCAGACGATGTCGGCCAAGGAGTTCTACGACCGCATGCGCGCTGGTGAGGTTGCCACCACCTCGGCCGTGACGCCGGGCCACTACCTCGAGGTCTTCGAGCGCGCTGCCGATGAGGGCACCCCGACGGTCTACCTCGCCTTCACGCGCGGCCTCTCCTCGAGCGTGGACGCGGCGCGTCAGGCGGCGGAGATGGTGCGCGAGAGCCACCCCGACTTTGAGATCTATGTGATCGACAACGTGTGCCCGTCGGCTGCCGCCGAGCTTCTTGCCATCGAGGCGGTGCACCAGGCGGCAAACGGCCTCACGGCCAAGGAGCTCGTCGCCTGGGCCGAGGAGGCGCGCTACTACGTCCACGGCTACTTCACGCTGGACTCCTTCGATGCCCTGGCCCGTGGCGGACGCATCCCGCCGGCGGCGGCCACGGTGGGCGGCAAGCTCGACATCAAGCCCGAGCTCTCCTACGACACCAACGGCGCCCTCACGCTGCGCGGCATGTGCCGCGGCCGCAAGAAGGCCCTGCGCGCCATCCTCGCGGACTTCAAGGCCAACTACCTCGGCGCCGAGGGCGGGGACGAGAAGCTCCCCATGGCCATCGTCTCCGCCGATGCCGAGAAGGACGCGCGCTGGCTCGCCGACCAGGTGCGCCGCGAGCCCGGCTGCTCCGACGTCCCCATCATCTACAGCTCCGTGGGCCCCGTCATCGGCGCCCACGTGGGGCCCGGCATGGTCGCGCTGCTCTTCTGGGGCAAGGACCGCCGCGAGTCCCTCTCGTTTACGGACCGCATCGCCCGCAAGGTCCGCGGGCAGTAGGCAGGCCTCGGGCTGACAAAGGTGACAGGGTCGTTTGTCAGGTTTTCCGACTTGGCAAACCT
>DXAB01000128.1 GCA_019117265.1 Candidatus Olsenella pullicola | reverse complement strand
GTAGGTTGTCATCATGGGCCCATGATGACAACCTACCCTGTCACCTTTGTCATCATCTCGCCCTTGTCATCACCCGCGCCGGGGCGACCCTGTCTTCAGCCTTTCTACAGGCAGAAGCCAACCAAGATGGCGTTGGACGTGACGGGACGATGGTCGTATGAGGTGATGCCGTCCGGAGAGACGCACATGAACCAGCGGCTGTTGGTGACCTCCGGGCTGCGCAGCCACCAGTAGGAGCCTGAGAGCGCAACGGCGGAGCCACCGCCGGTCCAAGTGACACCGAGGTCCTCGAAGAGCTGGTACTGCTCGCCCTCGGACTCGTAGGCGCCCATGCGCTTTCCGCCCGTGATCTTGCCAACGAGCTCGGAGTACGACGGCACCCACAGCACGTCCTCGGTCACGACCTGCTGGCTACCCCTGCCCTGCACGGGGTTGGTGGTCTTGTTGACGGCAACCGTCACGTCGGCGAGCTCCTCGGGCAGGAGGTCCACGCCCTCGTCCTCAAGGTAGGCGCGCAGGGAGGTGTCCTCCCAGCTGGTGGCGTCCTCTCCCGAGTCCATGGGGAGGCTGTCAAGGGGGTCCTCGGCAATGAAGGTGATGCCGGCCGCACCGGAGCCGTCTGCCTTCTCGTCCTGGCGGAAGCCGGCAATGCGCATAGAGACCTCGGTGCCGTTGGTGAGCTCGAGGGTCTTGGCCTGCGTACCGTCCAGCTCGCCATCGGGACCGCAGAGGTTGTAGCTCTCCGCAAGCTCAAGGGCTTCGGCGTCGGACGAGGCATCGGCGATAAGGGCAGAGATCTGCGAGAGCTCCTGCCAGGAGTAGTCGTCAACGGCAGAGCGCACCTCGGGGGCGTCCTCGGGGAGCGTCTGGGCTTCGGGGTCCTCGTCATCAGCGGTCAGGGGCGGGATGCTGCCGTCCGAGGGGGGCTGCACCTGCGGGACAGACTCGGGCTCGGGCGCGAGCGGGCCAATCCAGCTGGTGGCAAAGACGCCGAGAAACACCGCGATGATCGCCGCGGCGGCCGCGAACGCCGCAATCACAAAGAGGCGGTCGCGCGAGGCGCCCATGGACTTCGCGCGCTCGCGCAGGTTGTTCACGAGGTCGGTCGCGACGTTGCCCTCGCGGGACTCGGTGGAGAGCTTCTCAGTGTGCTCGGACGCACTCGAGGCCGGCGCGCGATCGGGGCCCTTCTCGCGCTTCTCTTTTGCCTCGACCTTGGGCTCGGAAGTCTCCCTTGCGGCGTGACTGGCAGGCCATGCCGGGCCATCGGAGACCCTGCGATCGGAGTAGGGCGAGCGCGCGGCGTGCGCGGCATAGGGACGCGGCGCGCGGGGGCGAATCCTCGTGGCACGCGGGGGCGGCGCGAGCGGGACGAGCGGGACGGCGCCAACCGCCGCGGGCTCGAGCGGCTCCTCGAGCTTCTTGGTGGCAGGCATCTCGTCTGCCTCCACCTGGTATTCCCTGGTGGCATCTGAGTCGGAGGCGGGCTCGGCGGCAGGCTCGGGGGCATCGTCCGCGGAGGCGGCATCTTGCTCGGGCTCCTCACCGTTTGGCATCGCATCGCCATCTACGGACGACTCGACCGGCGTTCCGCAGATGAGGCAGAACTGCGCGCGGTCGGGAAGCTCCTCGCCACACTTCTTGCACTTCATGGGACCCCTCCTCGGATTGTTCACACACTTTCACACGTTAGCACGAAGAGGGAACGACGGGCCGCCAAACCTCCCGCAAGGCCTCGTATTGCCGGTAAGTTGAACCAACCCGAGGTTCCAGGCGGCGCAGATTTGGCACTAGCTTCCGGAAAGGATCTCGACGGGCGTGAACGACGTGGTGATCTGGTCGCGCAGCTCCTCCTGAACGGTGTCGTCGATGCCAGTGATGCTGCAGGAGAACTGCACCCCCGCCTCCGACTGAGTCTTGGTCCAGACAAAGGTCATAAACGAGGTGACGTCACCCGTGGGCTTGAGGAAGCCGAAGAACGAGGACTGCTGCATCTTGCCGTCGTCGCCAACGTGCACGCTCACGTGGTAGACCACAGTGTCGATGTTGGGGTTGAGCAGGGCGTTCACGGCAAAGGCCGTGGCCTGGACCTGCGAGCCCGCAAAGCACTCGAGGGCGTTTTGCGAGCTCGTGTCTATGACGGCAACCTCGATGCGGCCGGTGTTCTCATCGGCCTCCTGCACGGTGAAGTCCTCGGGGAACTGCGTGAAGCCGTTGCCCCACTCAACGCCGCCGGAGAGCGCGGAGGCAACAGTGCGGACGTTGGCCTCCTCGGCAAGGTTGGCAGTGTTGGCACGACGCATGAAGCCAAAGGCCACCTGGCCGATGACCACCACGGCCAGGAAGATGACCACAAACGTGACGGCGGTCTTGGTAATGACCTTGCCGACGTTTGATCCGGAGGGATCATCCTCGGAGAGCGGGTCGATGTCGAGCGAGACACCTTTCTCCCTGCGGTGCGCCCTCTGGCGGCGCGCGCGCTCCTCGTCGGTGTGACCCGTGTGATCGACGCGCGAGAATAGCTCCTCGGCCTCGTCGGCCGTAAGGGCGCCCTTCTGGATGCGCGCGACTTCGCTCTTCTTTGCCATCTGCTCTCTCCCGCGGCGGCGCCTCCGCCGCGATGGCCGCCTTCATGCTGCTCAGCCAAGTATACGCAAATCGGGTGGTATGGCGCGCGCCATCAGCCTGCCCGCAGACTATGTACACCCCTCGCATCGGGTTCCAAAGGCCCGTTCTAGAGAAAAATGGCCCTCCGTGTAGCGCCAGGCATCGCCGAGCAAGAATCCGCCTCTTCGTGTAGCGCAATTTCGGGGGGACCTGAAGTTGCCAACTGGGGCGATTCGCGCCATTGGCGGGCCAATACTCGGCAGAACCTCAGAATCGGCCCAGTTCTACGCTACACGAAGGGGCAGATTTCCTCGCAAAAGAGCCTGACGCTACACGAAAGGCGTTTTCTCAGTCAGAGACCGCCGCCGAGGGCCGCTACTCCGCCCCGTCGGCAAACTGCATGTGGTAGTAGCGCGCGTAGGTGCCGCCGCGGGCGAGGAGCTCCTCATGCGTGCCTCGCTCGGCCACGCGCCCGCCCTCCATGGTGACAATTTCGTCAGCATTCTTGATTGTGGAGAGCCTGTGGGCAATGACGAGCGTGGTGCGACCATGAGAGAGCTCGGCAAGGGACTCCTGGACGGCCTGCTCGGACTCGTTGTCCAGTGCCGAGGTGGCCTCGTCAAAGATGAGGATCGGCGGGTTCTTGAGGAAGACGCGCGCAATGGCCACGCGCTGCTTCTGGCCGCCGGAGAGGTGGCTGCCGCGCTCGCCGACCTCGGTCTCGTAGCCCTCGGGCAGGGTCTCGATGAACTCGGCGATGTTTGCCTTGCGCGCCGCCTCGCGGATCTCCTCGATGGTGGCGTCCGGGCTGCCGTAGGCAATGTTCTCCGCAATGGTGCCGTCAAAGAGATAGACGTCCTGCTGCACCAGGCCAATCGCCTCGCGCAGGCTCCGCTGCGTGACCTCGCGAACGTCCTGGCCGTCAATGGTGATGGAGCCGGAGTCCACGTCGTAGAAGCGAGGCAGCAGCGAGCACGTGGTAGTCTTGCCACCGCCTGAGGGGCCCACGAGCGCGATGGTCTCTCCTGGACGAATGTCCAGCGTAAGGCCATTGATGACCGCGTCCTCGGGAGAGCCGTCTGCAGCCTTGTACGCAAAGTGGACGTCACGGTAGCTGATGGCGCCCTCGGTCACGCGGATGGGACGGGCGTCCGGCACGTCCTGGATATCCGGCTGCGTATCCAGCACCTCGCAGAAGCGGCGGAAGCCCGCGATGGCCTTCTGGAAGGTCTCGGTGAAATCCAGGATGGACGTGATGGGCGTGGTGAAGAGCGAGATGTAGAGCGCGTAGGTGGCCAGATCAATGGCCTCCATCTGCCCCTGCGCGATGAGCCAGCCGCCAAAGACCACCACTGCCGTGTTGAGCGCGCCCATCATAACGGCAATCGCAGCCTGATAGCGCCCCATGGCGCGATACATCCGCGTCTTGGACGCGAGATAGGCGTCGTTGCTGCGACGGAACTTGGCGCGCTCCACGTCCTCGGCCGCAAAGCTCTTGACTACGCGCACGCCCGCCAGCGAGTCCTCCAGGCGCGAGTTCACGCCCGAGATGCGCACCCGGTTCTCGGTGTAGACCGCACGCATCCGATAGTTGGCAAACGCGTTGTACACAACGAGAAGAACCGCGATGAGCGCGAGGACCCCCGTGAGCGGCAGGTTGATCGTGGACAGGATGATAAAGGAGCCCGTGACCTCCACGATGCCGATGAGGATGAACTCCGGCCCGTGGTGGGCGGCCTCGGAGATGTCAAAGAGGTCCGAGACCAGGCGGCTCATGAGGTCACCGGACTTGTTGTGGTCAAAGTACGAGAAGCTCATGCGCTCGTAGGCGTCGAAGAGGTCCTCACGCATGCGGCTCTCCATGCGCGCGCCCATGACGTGACCCCAGAAAATCACGAAGTAGCGGCACACAAACCGGATGGCGTACATACATACCAGACCCACGGCGAGGTAGAGCAGCGCGCCCATGATGGCGTCCGGGCCCTCGGTGAAGAGGCCGCCGGTGAGGTTGCGCAGAATCTGCGGAAAGGCAAGGTCGATGCCCGCCACCGTAATGGCAGCGATGATGTCTATGACAAAGAGGTGCAGCTGACCCTTGTAGTAGCCAAGAAAGCGCTGGAACATTGGTTGTACTCCGTTGGGTTGACGCGAGACATGCGGGGTCTAGGGTAGCACCGCCCGCCGGCCGAGACGTCATGAATTGCGGCCCCGCGCCAATATGAGAAGAGCCGCCTGGGCGATACCCAAACGGCTCGAGACGTTACTTGCTGCGCGGCAGCCGATAGGTGTTGGCGAGCTGACTGCCATTATCCGCCCAGGCGTGCTCGACAACGAGAAGCCCTTTTTTGCGGAGGTTTGCCACCAAGCGATCGATGGTCTTCTGATTGCGTCCCAGCGCCTCCGCAATCATGGCCTTTGAGCAGGGTTTTCCCTCGTGCTCTATCACATACGCAAGAATCTTGCGCTCCGTTGGGGTGAGCCGGCCCGACGCGGTGGCCTCGGTGGTTTTCTCCATAACCCTCCCTCAAGAAAGGCGGCCGGCGCCGTTGGGGCGCCGGCCGCTCAACACTCGCGTGCCTACTTGTTCCGACGCCTTCTGTAGGCTAGTTGTTCAGTGCCAAGACGTTGTTTACGCCCCGAGGGTGACAGATAGGGATGGCTCCCGCATGCTGTGAGTTGTTCAGGCTTGCAGCGAAGGGGGCCATCCCTATCTGTCATCCCCGGGATGTAAACAACGTGTTGGCACACTACAGCTAGCGGACCCTTGGTGAAGGAGGCTCCGTCGGTAAAGACGGACTTGTCTGTCCAGATACGGCCGATGTTCTGAGTGGTTGCCTGGCCACCACTCTCCAGGATGGCGTTCCATCCGTCGAGCGTCGAGGCATCGGCGACATCGGTTCCCTTGTTACCCGCGGCGTAGAGTGAAATCTCCGAGCTGGTCTCGGCCGAGTCTTCGGTGGCCTCGCCAGTGAAGAAACTCACGATGCCATCCCACAGGGTGGGGTCAGCGGAGTCGTCACTACCGGCCGCATACGCGGGGACGGCCACCAGCGAGGCAAACGCCAGTGCGCACGCAAGCGTGGCGACAAGCGCGAACCGCCTCTTGCCGGAATGGGTTTTCCTCAGGCTATTGCTAGAGGACGCCTAGACGACCCCCCCATTGGTGTGTTTTAGCTGCTTCATAAGACCTCCCGGCATGGTTGGCACCCGTGCGATAGGCACAGCGATGCCCTCACACAACTAGACGCGTGACAGTCTAGACTAAATCCCGTGCGTTTCCAGCCCTTTTTGTGCTATCAACCGTTCGACGTTTTTACAGAATCGCAGGTAAATGTGGCTGTCTATACCCACTCCACAATTAACTTTTTATAATTGACATGACGAGAAACACTTTGGTTCCGCTTTGTAGGTTAGGGATAACCGGCAATTCCTTTATACCGTCTGAACCTTTGTGGTTTACATTCAGTTAATCTCGTAACGTTTCTTGTTTGATGTTTGGTCGACTGGATTCTGACAATTGCTTTTGTTCCCCCTCTCCCCGTTTTTCTCGGTGCCCCTCACCTCGCTTATGAGGTAGCTACATACAAACTACACAATTGTGCCCGTCCACAACCGGGGCTGTGGACGGGCACAAACCAACGTTCTTTCAGCTTCTGTTGTAGTGGGACCTCGCACGGAGCGGCTCAGCTCAGATGCTATATACGATGTCCATGGCGCCTGGACCTACTCCTCAGCCGGCTCCGGGGCCAGGCGATGCATGATCGCATCGCAGATGAGGGCGCCCACCACGGTCTTTGCGTCCTCGATGCGCCCGTCGAGCACCGCGTCCACGAGCTCCTCGAGCGGCACGAGGTCCACGTTGATGAACTCGTCGGCATCTGGGTCCGAGCGCGAGAACGTGAGCCCCGTCGCCATGTATATGTGGATGAGCTCGTCGGTAAAGCCGTCCGACGTGGCAATGGTGGTGAGAAACGCGCACTTCTCGGCCGACATGCCGGTCTCTTCCAGGAGCTCGCGATTTGCGCACTCCAGCGGGTCCTCACCGGGGGAGAGCTTGCCCGCGGGCACCTCAACGGTCACGCGCCCAAGGGCCGTGCGGTACTGGCGCACCAGGCAGATGCGGCCGTCTTCCGTGAGCGCCACAATGGCCACGGCGCCGGGGTGGCGCACCACGTCGCGAATGGCCATGCGGCCATCGGGCAGCTGGACGCGCAGCCGGTCCACGTTGAAGATCTTTCCCGTCCAGGCCACGTCCTCGGTCACCGGACGTTCCGCCAGGGTGGCGTCGCGCGGGTCGTCGTCACCCAGAACAAGGCTGCGCTCCTCGGGGGCACCGGAGAAATGGTCCAGATGAGAGCGGTCGCCGTCGTAGGTAAAGGCCTCCACGGTGCTGCGCATGTCGTCGACCGCAGCCTCCCGCGTGTCGTTCTCGGCGTTTCTGGCGTCGTAGCTCTTATCAGCGTCGGACATGGGCCCTCCAATGTGACGGTGCGTTATGGGCGGTTTTGCCCGCCACCCTACTTTAGCCTATGTGTATGGTCGGTTGGTCGACGGTTTTTTTGCTCGTTGTTCGACCACTTGTTCTGCTGCGCGCCCTATCCACACGTCTTTCTCCTCCGACCATCTCTTCGACCACACTGCAAATTACAGCTGAACATTAGGCGTTGTCGGTCAAACATCGTCTTGGTTGACCGTATAATCATTGCCCAGACAACCACGGACCACCCACCTGAGCGACTAAGGGGAACAAATATGGGCATCACCAAGAGAGAGGTAGCGGATCAGCTGGGCGTTGCCAAGCAGACCGTGGTCAACTACATCGACAAGCTGGGTTTGGCGCCCGAACACGTGACACGCGTGGGCAAAACGGACGTGCTCGACGACTTTGCAGTCTCCGCACTAGCGGACGCGCTCGGAAAGAACGTTCTCCCACGCCCCGCGAAGGAAGAGGACCCCGCGCCCGAGGGCCAGGACTCGATTGTTGCCGCCCTCAACGGGCGCATCGCTGACCTCAAGGAGCAAAACGACCGCCTTGTGGCAGAGATGGCAGAGATGCGGGCCTCGCGCGAGCGCGAGCTTGCCGAGCTGCGCGACCAGCTCGCCGCTGCCAACGAGCGTGCCGCGCGCCTGGCGGATCGCGTGGCCGGCATCGCGGAGCGCCAGC
>DXAB01000015.1 GCA_019117265.1 Candidatus Olsenella pullicola | reverse complement strand
GCATCGAGCGGGCGTCGCCGTCCAGCAGGATCTCGTCATGGGCGCCGTAGAAGGCGTCCAGGGCCCGGCGCCAGGCCGGCTCGCGCCAGCCCCAGTCGGCGTCGAGGGCGCCCAGCTCGTCGAGCCTGCCCATCGCCGCGAGCCGCACGCGCAGGAACAGCGCGTTGCGCACGAGCAGCGTGAGGCCGCGCCGGTCGCGGACGACCTCCTCGGCCGCAGGCGGGGCGGCGTCGAGCCCCTCGGAAGTTCCCTCGCCGGCGGCTGCCCACTCGTCCACGAGCGAGGAGTCCACCGTGCGCACCACAAGACCCAGCCACGCGATGATGTCGCGCAGTCGCTCGTCGCGCTTCTCGAGTGGCACCGTGCGATCGAGCGCGCGGAACGCCTCGGAGAGGTAGCGCAGGAGCAGGCCCTCGGAGCGCGCCACGTTGTAGCGGCCGATGTACTCCTTGAAGTCGCTTGCGGTCTCCACCATGTCGCGCAGTACGGACTTGGGCGAGAGCGCAAAGTCGCGCGCCCACGGCACCTGCTCGCAGTACCGCTCAAAGGCAGGCTCCAGCAGCTCCTCGAGCGGCTTGGGCCACGTGACCTCCTGCAGGCGCTCCATGCGCTCGTCGTACTCTATGCCCTCGGCCTTCATCTCGCTCATCGCGCGGTCGCGCGCCACGCGCTGCTGGGCGCGCAGGATTTGCCACGGGTCCTCGAGCGTGGCCTCGGCCATGGAGATGACATCGAGCGCGTAGGTCTCGGACTCCGGGTCCAGAAGCTCGAGCGCGGCCAGCAAGAACGGCGAGAGGGGCTGGTCCAGCGCAAAGTCGTCCGGCAGGTCGACAGTCGTGGACCAGGACGTGCTTCCGTCCGGCAGCTCCTCGCGCGTGACCACACCGGCGTCGAGCAGCGTGGCAAAGATCTCGTCCGCGCGCGTGGCGAGCGCGGCCTTCTCCGCCTCGGGCTGCGCGGACTCCTCCACGAGCGCATGCACGCGTGCCCAGGCGTCAGCGCCCTGCTCCACCTCGGCAAGCACCATCGAGTGCGTGACCTTCATGCGTGGCCGCAGCGGCTCTGGCACGGCGGCAATCAGCCGCTCAAAGGTCTGCTTGTTCCAGCCGACAAACCCCTCGGGCGGCTTTTTCGTCTTGATCTTGCGCGCCTTCTTGGGGTCGCCGCCGGCCTTGCGCAGTGCCCGCGCGTTCTCTATGTCGTACTCGGTGGCCTCGGCGATGACGTGGCCCTCGGTGTCAAAGCCGGCGCGTCCCGCGCGCCCCACGATCTGGTGGAACTCGCGCGCGTTGAGGTGGCGCATGCGCCGGCCGTCATACTTTGACAAAGCCGTGAGCACCACGGTGTGGATGGGCACGTTGATGCCCACGCCCAGCGTGTCCGTGCCGCAGATGACCGGCAGGAGCCCCTGCTGCGCGAGCTTCTCCACAAGCAGGCGATAACGTGGCAGCATGCCCGCGTGGTGCACGCCCACGCCGCAGCTCAGGAGGCGCTGCAGCGTCTTGCCAAAGGTGGTGGTGAAGCGCGTGCCCTTGATGGCGTCCTTTATGGCCTCGCGCTGCTCTTTGGTGGAGACGCCGTAGCTGGCCAGGCTCTGCGCGCTCGCAAGGGCGGCGTCTTGCGAGAAGTGCACGATGTAGAGCGGCGCCTCGCCCGCGCGCAGCGCCAGCTCGACGGTTCCCTCCAGCGCCGTGTCCACAAACTCGTAGGAGAGCGGCACGGGGCGCGGCGCGTCCGCGATGGTGTCCACGGCGCGCCCGCCGGTGTGCTCGGAGAGCGCCTCGGCAATAGCGGCGGTGTCGCCGAGCGTGGCGCTCATGAGCAGAAACTGCGTGTGGGGGAGCGTGAGCAGCGGCACCTGCCACGCCCAGCCGCGGTCGGGGTCCGCGTAGAAGTGGAACTCGTCCATGGCCACGCAGCCCACGTCGCAGCCCTCGCCCTCTCGCAGGGCCTGGTTGGCGAGGATCTCCGCGGTGCAGCAGATGATGGGCGCGCCCGCGTTGATTGACGCGTCGCCGGTGATCATGCCCACGTTCTCGCGGCCGAAGAGCTCCACGAGGTCAAAGAACTTCTCGCTCACCAGCGCCTTGATGGGGGCGGTGTAGTAGGCGCGCCGGTCCGTGCAGACGCTCATGAAGCACATGCCCAGAGCTACCATGGACTTGCCCGAGCCCGTGGGCGTGCCCAGGATGAGGTGATCTCCGGCCGCAAGCGACAGCAGCGCCTCCTCCTGGTGGGGCCAGAGCTCGATTCCGCGCGACTCCACCCAGCCCAGGAAGAGGTCGAGCGCCTCCTCGGCGGGGATGTTGGGGTAGGTCTCCTCGTCTGGCCAGGGAATGAGCCGACCCAGCGACCCGGTGCCGTTGGGGCCTTCGTCGAGCGACTCTGTGCGTGGTGCCACGGGCATGCGATTCTCCCTCGTTTTGGTGGGCTCCCATTCTACCGCGGGTGCCAGACGCGGGCACGAGCGGGCGTCGTTGCAGAACGTGTCGGAAAACCCACCGGTTGCGCCAGATTCATGGCGCGCCGGTGGGCACCGCGTATTCTAAGGTCAACAGAGAGAGCGACCCGCAGTTTGCACACACTCCTCGGGCCCGCCGCTCCTCCCCTCCTTTCCCCGGTTAGGGCTCGCGCGTCGTTCTCTCCCTTGCATTGGAGGCCCGGGCGCCATGCCCCGGGCCTCGCTTTGCGTCGCCGCGCTATACTGCCTCCAACGTCACGTCCCATGAGAGGGGATACCATGTCCGATTTCCTCACCCTTGCGCGCGAGCGCTACTCCTGCCGTGCCTTCTCCGACAGGCCCGTTGAGGCCGAGAAGATCCAGGCGCTTCTTGACGCTGCCGTGGCTGCGCCCACCGCGGTTGACAAGCAGCCTTGGCACGCGTGGGTCGTGGAGACCCCGGAGGCCGTGGAGCGCCTTGCCGCGTGCACACGCTTTCACTTTGACGCGCGCGTGATCGTTGCCGTGGGAGCCAAGGAGGACGAGGCCTGGGTGCGCAAGTACGACGGTCGCAACTTTGCGGACGTGGATGCCTCCATCGTGGCCACCCACATCATGCTGGCGGCGCACAGCCTCGGCCTGGGCACCACGTGGGTCGGGCACTTCAACGCGCCCGCCGTGAAGGAGGCCTTCCCCGAGATGGCGGACTACGACCTCATTGCCCTCTTCCCGCTGGGCTACCCCGCCGAGAACGACGAGCCGTCCGCAAAGCACTTTGAGCGCAAGCCCCTCGAGGACCTCGTCACCCGCCTGTAGGTGATGACAAAGGTGACAGGGTAAATTGTCAGAATTTCTCTGACTTGTGCACGCACGGTTGAGTGACCAATCCGTCATGGAAGCCGGGGGTGTGAGCTGGTAGTCTCAGGGGGAGCAGGACAGACTTCAAACGCGCCCCTCCTTGCGAATGGACGGATTATCATGAGCAGCCCGCGCCACTCCCCGCAGCAGCCCGATTACCAGCCGTTTCCCTATGCCCCTCAGACCTCGCAGCGCCGCGGCGGCCGTCGTCGCAAGCCCTCCGGCGGCTCTCGCGCCGTCACCGTCGTGGCGTTTCTCGTCGTTGCCGCCGTCGTGGGCGGTGGCGTCTGGATGTGGCTCAACCGCACCGTGCGCCTGAACCTCAACGGCACCTGGACGGACGTGCGCGCAGGCTCGAGCCTCGGGGAGATCGTGGAGGCCGCCGGGCTCTCCTATGCGCCCGGAAACCTCGTCTCCGTGGGCGGGAACGTCCTCGAGGAGGGCTCCGGCACGCCCTTCTCGGCAACGGTCGATGGGCGCGAGCTTGGCAAGGACGAGATGGAGGCGTTTCGCGCCGCGGGCAACGAGCGCGTTGACCTTGGGGACGGGACGGACGTCGTGGAGCCCTCGCACGAGGAGAAGCGCGTGATGGAGCCGCGGCTCGTTCCCTACGAGTCCCTCGGCGCCGTCACGTTTGTCTCGCAGTACGGAAAGACGGGCCACCAGGTGTTCACCGTGGGCGAGGTCTCCGGCGAGACCGTGCCCGGGGAGGTGCTGGAGCCGGCGCAAGACGTGGTGCTCCAGAGCGTGAACCCCCGCCCGGATGACGGGCGCAAGGTCATTGCGATCACCTTTGACGACGGCCCGAGCGCCTACACCCAGCGCTATCTGGACATCCTGAGCCAGCACAACGCACGCGCCACGTTCTTCTGCCTGGGCTCGCAGATCCCCGGCAACGAGAGCCTGGTCCAGGCCATCGTGGAGCAGGGCTCCCAGGTTGCCTCGCACACGCAGAACCACCAGCAGCTCACCACCGTGGACGCGGACACGCTCAAGAGCGAGGTGAGCACGGCCTTTGATGCCATCTCAAACGCCGGGGGAGGAAAGACCACGGTCATCCGCCCGCCCTACGGCTCGTTTGACGTCAACTCGTGGCTCGCCTCGGGCGGCACGCTCTCGTCTTCTGTCATCTGGCACCTGGACAGCCTCGACTGGAAGCTGCCCGGCGTGGACGCAATCGTGGAGAACAGCACGCTCGGCGCCTGGAGCGGCGCCATCATCCTCATGCACGACGGCGGCGGCAACCGCGACCAGGACCTCGAGGCCCTGCCCAAGATCTTGCAGAAGCTCACCGACGAGGGCTACGAGTTTGTGACCCTAAGCGAGCTCCTCTCGCTCGACAGCCGCATTCCCGCCGAGGTGGCGGCCGGTACTGCCACCATGCCCGAGGGCTCCTCCTGGGCCACGAGCATCGCCGAGTAGCGTCTGCCGCGTCCGGAACGCACCGGGTACACCGTGGACGCCAAAACGGACGGCCCGCCAGCGCGGTTGCTGGCGGGCCGCCCCTCTTGATGCTTCTTTCTGGCCTTACTTGACGCCGTACTGCTCGTAGTAGGCGTCGATGGCGGCCTTGAGCTCGGGCGTGATGACGGTGCCGTCGAGCGCCTCCACCACGTCTGCCATGGAGACGATGCTCGCCACGGGGAAGCCGTACTTCTCCTGAATCTCCTGCTGGGCGGTCACCTTGCCGCCCTTGCCGACCTCCATGCGGTTGAGGCTCACGATGAGGCCCTTGATCTCAACGTTGGCGGCACCGGTGACCTTGGGATAGGTCTCGTCGATGGACTTGCCCGAGGTGGTGACGTCCTCGATCATGACCACGCGGTCGCCGTCGGCGAGCTTGGTGCCGAGCAGGCCGCCCTTGTCGGCGCCGTGGTCCTTCTCCTCCTTGCGGTCGGAGCAGTAGCGGACCTCCTTGCCGTAGAGGTCGTGCAGGGCGATGGCGGTGGTCACGGCCAGGGGGATGCCCTTGTACGCCGGCCCAAAGAGCACGTCAAAGTCCAGGCCAAAGTTGTCGTTGATGGCGTGCGCGTAGTACTCACCCAGGCGCTTGAGCTGGCTGCCCGTGACGTAGGCGCCCGCGTTCATAAAGAACGGGGACTTGCGGCCGCTCTTGAGCGTGAAGTCGCCAAACTTGAGGACGTTGGACTCCACCATGAAGTCGATGAATTCGCGCTTGTAGGCTTCCATGCGTGCTCCTTTCGGGGGCGCTTCTGTTGCTGACTCGATTCTAGCCTTGCCGCCGTGGCGCGGGTTCTGAAAAATGAGGTTGCGCCACGTCATTCTCGCTGGGCGTTTCTAAATGTGGGGCTGTGGCACGTTCGAACCCCCAATGAGCGCCACGGCTTTGGTTTTGGGAACAAAATGGGCCCCTGCTGTGCCACAGCCTCAATTCCGGGGACGGCGGGGTGGGCCGAGAAGTACGTTTGCCTGGGGCGCGTGCCGGGCGCGCCCGCATCCCCGATGCGGTACAGTTAAGCGTTGGATAACAGGGCGAGAAGAACGCATAAAGGAGAAGCCCGTGGAACGCACCCACATCTCTCAGCTCTTCGCCGACATGGACGAGCTCGGCGGCACTACCGTCACCGTTGCCGGCTGGGTCCGCTCGGTCCGCGACATGAAGAACTTTGGCTTTGTCATGCTCAACGACGGCTCGTGCTTCAAGGACCTGCAGGTTGTCATGAACCGCGAGACGCTCGCCAACTACGACGAGATCGCCGCGACGGGCGTTGGCTCGTCGCTCGTGGTCACGGGCACGCTCGCGCTCACGCCAGAGCGCCCGCAGCCCTTTGAGCTGCAGGCGGCCCAGATCCGCGTGGAGGGTGCCTCTGCGCCGGACTACCCCATGCAGAAGAAGCGCCAGACCCGCGAGTTCCTGCGCACCCAGCAGCACCTGCGCAGCCGCACCAACCTCTTTCGCGCCGTCTTCCGCGTGCGCTCCGTGGCGGCCTACGCCATCCACCGCTTCTTCCAGGAGCGCGGCTTCGTCTACGTGAACACGCCGATCATCACCACCTCCGACGCCGAGGGCGCGGGCGAGATGTTCCGCGTGACCACGCTCGACATGGAGAACCCTCCGCGCACCGAGTCCGGCGCCATTGACTGGTCCCAGGACTTCTTCGGCCACGCCGCCAACCTCACCGTCTCCGGTCAGCTCCAGGCGGAGAACTTCGCGCTCGCCTTTGGTGACGTCTACACCTTTGGCCCCACGTTCCGCGCCGAGAACTCCAACACGCGCCGCCACGCGGCCGAGTTCTGGATGGTCGAGCCCGAGATGGCCTTCTGCGACCTCGCCGGCGACATGGCCTGCGTGGAGGAGATGCTCAAGTACGTGATCGGCTACGTGATGGACGCCTGCCCAGACGAGATGGAGTTCTTCAACAAGTTTGTGGACAAGGGCCTGATCGAGCGCCTCACCCACGTTGCCACCTCGGACTTTGCGCACGTCACCTACACCGAGGCCATCCAGATCCTGCAGGAGGCGGCCGCTTCCGGCCACGTCTTTGAGTACCCCGTGGAGTGGGGCTCGGACCTGCAGACCGAGCACGAGCGCTTCCTCACCGAGGAGCACTTCCGCCGCCCGACCTTTGTGACGGACTACCCGGCAGCTATCAAGGCCTTCTACATGCGCCTCAACGACGACGGCAAGACCGTGGCGGCCGTCGACTGCCTCGTGCCGGGCATCGGCGAGATCGTGGGCGGCTCGCAGCGCGAGGAGCGCCTGGAGGTGCTGGAGCGCCGCATCGCCGAGCTTGGCATGGAGCCGGAGCAGTACAAGTACTACCTCGACCTGCGCCGCTATGGCGGCTGCCAGCACGCGGGCTTTGGCCTGGGCTTTGAGCGCATGGTCATGTACCTCACGGGCGTGGACAACATCCGTGACGTCATCCCGCACCCGCGCACCGTGGGCAACGCGGACTTCTAGGACAAGCCTTGGGGCCGGCCGTGCACCGGCCCCTTTTATGCGACGGGCTCTTCTCGCCGCGCGTCGTGCGACAATGGGGCGAGAAGTACCCTCTTGGAGGAGGCTCCATGAATCCCATGACCGAGCATCGCAAGCCCACGCCGCGCAGGCCCACGCCGCGCTCCGGCAGCGCCGCGCGCCGGGGCATCACGCTCACGCGCCGCGGGCTTTTTGCCGCGGCGGCGCTCGTGGGCGTGGGCGGCGTTGCCGCATGCATGTCCCAGCTCCCTCCCGCCGAGGAGGAGACCCCGGGCGTGGTCATGGACCGCGAGGCAACCGCCGAGCCCGTTGACGTCACCGTCCTCATGGTGGGCGACATCCTGGTGCACCCGAGCGTGTGGAAGAGCGGCGAGAAGTCCGATGGCACACGCAGCTACGACCATCTCTTTGAGCACGTCCGTGACGACGTCCAGGCCGCCGACATTGCTATGCTGGACCAAGAGACGCTGCTTGGCGGCGACGAGCTGGGCCTCTCCGGCTACCCGGTCTTCAACGGCCCGCAGGAGATTGGCACCGCCGAGGTGAACGCCGGCTTTGACGTGGCGCTGCACGCCAACAACCACGCCCTTGACAAGGGCATGGCGGGCATTGAGGCGGAGCTCGCCTTCTGGCGCGAGAGCCACCCCGAGATGACGGTCACGGGCATGGCGGACAGCGAGGAGACGGCCGACGTGGTGCCCGTCCTCGAGCGATCTGGCCACAAGATCGCCATCCTCAACTACGCCACCAACACCAATGGCATCCCCCTGCCCGAGCCCTGGGCCGTTCGCATGATCGGCGAGGAGCTGATCGCCGCTGACATCGAGGCCGCGCGCGTTGCCGGCGCGGAGGCCATCGTCGCCTGCCCGCACTGGGGCACCGAGTACGCCGCCGGTCCCGACGAGGAGCAGCTGCGCTGGGCACAGGTCCTCGCGGATGCCGGCGCGGACGTGATCATTGGCAACCACCCCCACGTTATGCAGCCCTTTGAGGTGGTCCAGAGCGCGGACGGCCGCTCCGTGCCCGTCTTCTGGTCCACGGGAAACTTCGTCTCGGGCCAGGACAACAAGGCGTCCATGATCGGCAGCATCGCGCGGGCCACGCTGACCTTCTCGGGAGGGGGCGTGCGCGTGAGCGAGTTCAAGATCGTGCCCATCGTCACCAACAAGGCGGGCGCGACGGGCCTTACCACCTATAAGCTGGCCGACTACACCGAGGAGCTCGCCGCCGGCAACGGCATTAGAAACGACTCCAACTGTGCGGACTTTACCCGCCAGTGGTGCGTCGACTTCTGCCAGGAGCGCCTGGGTGCCGGCTTTAACGCGCAGACCTGCGAGTACGTCTGGACTGCGTAGCCAACTTGGCGCCGGCGTCAGGGCCGAGCACCGTGAGCCCGGTGTCTGCGGCACGCCCATTGGGGTACCATCTCCAATACTTTGCATCAAAGGGAAGGAGCCCGCATGGGCTTTCATTGCTCGGATTGCGTGTACGCAAGTTTCACGTTTCATGAGGAGTCCGGCCTGTACCAGGGGGCGTGCAGCCGCGGCTACACCCTTGCCAACCCGCATGTCCGCACGAGCCCGGAGGACCACTTCGCCGAGAGCCCCCGCGAGCTCGTGCCAACGGTCGACCCTTTTGGCGAGGAGTACCTGCGCACATCAAACGTCTGCGAGCGCTTCATCCGCCCGCAGGACCTGCCCGATGCCTCGCATCACGAGCACCACCTCTTCCACTTTGGGCATCACGGCCACGAGGACCACGGCGACCATGCGGGCCACGGGGCCCATGTCGCCCGCTAGCGCCGGCACTTCTCGCTGCGTTGCGCGTCACCCGCCCACCGAGCGGGACTGCCTTCCACCCTCCCCCCGCCAAATGACAGCCCCTTTTCAGATATGCTGCTCAGAGTCTTGGTTCAACCGGGGGAGGGCTCATGGGTAGAGGGAAAAGGCTCGGCGCGCTTCTGGGCACGATCACGCTTGCCGCCTCGCTTGCGGCGTGCGGCGGGAACGCGCTCGGCTCGGGCGAGGGGATCCAGCTTTCCGACCTCGAGAAGATGAGGGACGACTATGTGGGCAGCTGGGAGCTGAGCTCCGCCGAGTTTGAGAACATGACCATCACGGAGGACGACTATGCCGAGTTTGCCAGCCTCGGCATGCACGTGACGCTTGACCTTGACGATTCCGGGGCGCTTCTCGTTGACGCCTTTGGCGAGCAGGACGAGGGCTCGTGGGAGATCGCGGACGAGGACACGCTCTCCCTCACGCTCGGGTCGGACACGGTGGACGTGCCGTTTGAGGACGGCGAGCTCACCCTGACGTACGACGGTGAGACGATGGTCTTTGAGAAGGTTTCCGACGAGCCCAACATGGACCGTGACCCCGCGGAGAACTCCGGCGACGGCCTGGCGGAGCAGATCCAGAACATGGACGAGACCCTCGAGGAGGAGGGGCTCGACGATGGCTCGCAGGACGCTGACGAGCTCGACCTGACCGTGGGCTCGGGCGAGCCCGAGAGCCTGGCGGACCTTCTGAGCGACGATTGGATTCTTCAGACACAGCTGTATGCGGCGACGGTGACCATAACCGACGAGCTGGACGTCGTTGTCTGCGATGACGAGATGGCAAGGATCGTCATCGACGGCATTGGCTACGACGCCGAGGGGGACACCGGCTACCACCTCGTCATAGAGAACCGCTCCGACACGGACTACCTGGTCTCCAACGTTTCGACGACGCTTGACGGCGAGGACGTGTGGATGAACGCCACGCTCGGTGCGCCCGTCCGGGCGGGCCAGACGGTCGAGGGGTTCTTCTACTTTGAGCAGGGGGCGGGCCTCTCCGTCACGCCAAAGTCCAGCTGCGAGTTCATCCTCGGGCTCTATGACGCGGACGAGAGCCTTCTGGGGTTCTACGAGGTGTCGCTCTAGCTGCGCGGAGGCTAACCCGACGGTTCTTCTCGCCCAGCGGGTCTATCATGTGAGATGGGCCATCGGCCCGCACCTATCCAAGCGGCAAGAATGAGGAGCCATGTCTGACATCACACGTGACCTTATCTTTCCCGAGCCCATCTTCCACGAGAAGATCTGGGGCGGCCGCAAGCTGGCCGACGACTTTGGCTACACGATCCCTGACGGACCCATCGGCGAGTGCTGGGCGATAAGCGCGCACCCCAACGGCGACTGCGTGGTGGCCGAGGGCGCCTGGGCGGGCATGCGCCTCTCCGAGCTCTGGGACCAGCACCGCGAGCTCTTTGGGGGCGTGGAGGGCGACCGCTTCCCGTTGCTCGTCAAGATCATCGACGCCAAGGACAACCTCTCCGTACAGGTGCACCCAGACGACGCCTATGCCGGCGAGCACGAGAACGGCAGCTTGGGCAAGCGCGAGTGCTGGTACGTGCTGGGGGCGGACCCCGGCACGCAGATTGTCATCGGCCAGCGCGCCCACGACCGCGCCGAGCTGGCGTCCATGATCGAGGAGGGGCGCTGGGACGACATGCTCAACCTCGTGCCGTGCCGCGTGGGCGACTTCTTCCCCATCGAGCCGGGCACCGTCCACGCCATCCAGGGCGGCACGCTCATCCTGGAGACGCAGCAGTCCTCCGACGTTACGTACCGCGTCTACGACTACGACCGCGTGGGTGACGACGGCAGGCCGCGCCCGCTGCATATCCAGCAGAGCCTCGACGTGGTGGACTACGCGATGGAGGCTCCCGCGTCCGGCGAGGTCACCGCGCCCGAGGTCGATGGCGTGACCGAGCTCATGGAGTGCCCCAACTTTGTGGTGGACCGCGTTCGCGTGAGCGGCGAGAAGGTCGTGGGGGAGGACTGGCCGTTCCTCTGCGTGAGCGTGATCGAGGGCTCCGGCACCGTGCGTGCCACCGAGGCCGGCGTGGAGCACGAGGTTGCCCGGGGCACGCACTTCCTGGCGCCCGCCGGCTGCGGCGAGCTACGCTTCTCGGGCAGCATGACCCTCATCACCTCCCGTCTCCCGTAGTGATG
>DXAB01000127.1 GCA_019117265.1 Candidatus Olsenella pullicola | reverse complement strand
TCCCTTCCCACGGCGCGGAACGTCTGGTGCCATTTTCTCACGGCCTCGACCGGGAGGCCGAGAGCGCCTGCGGCCGCATCCCGGCCCAACCCGCGGCCGAAGAGGTCGCACGCGCGCTCCCTCACCGACCTTTCGTAGATCGTCATGGAAAAAGCCTCCCATCTCAAGGACCTTACTTTTCAGTCCAAGAAATGGGAGGCAGTTCATTCGCTCACGGTGCGGGGCCTTTTTATAAGGGCTCCGCGCCCGTCTGGGCATGGCGGCCCCTACGCTGCGCCCTAGGTCAACGGGGGCGTTTGTCCACGAGGTGCGCCTGCGGGCCGCGGCCGGAGAGGGCGACGTGCTCGCGGAAGCGCTCCCAGAGGGCGCGAGGGAGGCGCCCGTCCTCGGCGAGGCGCTCCGTCCCCAGGCCAATGAGGCGCCCGCAGAGCCGCTCGTCAAGGCCCACGAGGACGCATCGCGCGGCGCGGGCCTCGTGGAAGGCCGCAACGCGATGCTGCGGGTCCGCGAGGCAGAAGCGCTCGGACCCAAGCCGCTGCGCGCAGCGCGCGCCCAGAAGCGGCACGATGTTGGCCGCCGGCTCGATGACGGCCACGAGCGAGCCGTCCCTCACGCGAGAGAAACGCGTGAGCTGCCGGGCGCTCTCCAGCTCACGCAGGACGACGCACGATAGCTCGTCCACAACAAGGGCGCGCTTGTCCGTGGTGCCGGGACGCATCTCCCAGGGTTGGGAGAATCCCAGCCTGAGGTAGCGATGCACCGCCTCGGGCGCGCAGGCCTCGTCAGACGCACAGGCAAGGGCCGCACGTCGAGCGCACTCGCGTCCGGTCTTTCTCCGAAACCCCTCCAGCACGCGTTTTGCAAGAGACGCCGCGTCCTCGCTTGTGGCGTCAAGCGGCCCGAGCACCACCTGACCCGGGCGCGCTCGGCCGCAGTCCGCCCGGCAGAGCTCGAGCCTGCCCTCGCCAAGGTGCGCGAGGTAACCCACTCCCACCGAGGCGATAATGCCCTCCGCAACGGGCTCGCAGGCGAGAAGGACCCCGTAGCGGCGAGCCGTCTCAGCGAGCGCCGAGACCATGCGCTCCACCTCGGAGGGGGTGCTGCTGCTGAGTTGTGCGCCGTGCTTGTTCATAGCGTCTCCCGAACGTCTGTTTGACGCTAGGGTAGCACGCTCACCGGACACATGTTCGTCTCTTGACGCGGTTGACGCTGACGTTGGGGATGAGTGCCAGAAGAGAGGCGAGGTGGGCCTGTAAGCCGGGTTCTGTCGTGGGCGGCCATTTATCTACTGCGGGCGTCTCCGCCCGCCTCTAGCGCGCAACCCGAGCGCAGTGCGGGCCACACCATGGCGCTCCTATTTGCGTTTGCTCCGGATGGGGCTTGCCAAGCCGTCGCGTTGCCGCGGCGCTGGTGGTCTCTTACACCACCGTTTCAGCTTTTCCCTTTGCGCGGCCCGAGGGCCGGCCAGTTGGAGTCTTCTTTTCTGCGGCGCTTTCCGTCGGGTTACCCCGCCCGGCCGTTAGCCGGCATCCTGCCCTGTGGAGCCCGGACTTTCCTCATGACGCCCCGTTTCCGGATGCGCCCCGCGGTCGCCTGGCCCACCTCGCGAGAGAGATTCTACCATGTTGGCAAAACTTGCCCCGCCCAAGCTCGCGTGACTACAATAAGGCCGCAGAAAATTGGTCGGCACCAGCCCTTGCTGCCCGACCGTGGGGGAGGGGTCGTCTCTTGGGTCTGTTGCAGAAGCTCGTTCCGCTGGCGGAGAGGCCCGCGGCGCTCGACGTGGCCGATGACCCGCAGGCGGTGCTCGCTCCCGTCTCGGGCCGGGTGGTCGCGCTCGAGGACCTTCCAGACCCGGTCTTTGCCCAGGGCATGCTCGGCGCGGGCCTGGGCGTGCGCCCGGAGGGGGACGTTGCCTTCTCGCCGGTCACAGGGACCGTGACGGCAGACGTCAAGACCAGACACGCCCTGCTCATCAAGGCCAGCAACGGCGCCGAGGTCCTTCTCCACGTGGGGCTGGACAGCGTTGAGCTGCGCGGCGCGGGCTTTCATGCCTTTGTCCGCAAGGGCGAGGCCGTGCGCGCGGGAGATCCGGTCCTGGGCTTTGACCGCGCGCTCCTGAGGAGCCGCGGCATGGACGACACCGTGGTGGTTACCGTGAGCAACCCGGAGGCCTTCTCCGAGGTGGTGCCCGCTCGCGTCGAGAAGATTGCGGCGGGCGAGCCGCTGCTCAGGTGCGTGGAACGATGAGCGCGGGCGAGCCCTATCTCACGCTGCGCGCGCATGCCGAGGCGCGCGGCGAGTTTGAGGACCGGCGGAGCCGCTTCATCGCGCAGCTTGCACACGTTGGGAGCGAGGCGGAGGCCGAGGCGTTTATCGCGGAGGTCCGCTCGCGCCACCACGACGCGCGCCATAACGTGCCCGCATGGATCTTGTCCGATGGCCGCGAGCGCTGCTCCGATGACGGCGAGCCCAGCCGCACCTCCGGCATGCCCACGCTCGACGTGCTGCGCGGGGCGGGCCTCGCGGACGTGTGCTGCGTGGTGACGCGCTACTTCGGGGGCACGCTTCTGGGGCCCGGCGGCCTGGTCCGAGCCTACGCCGCGGCCACGCAGGCAGCCGTTGCAGCCGCCGAGAAGGACGGCGCGATCTGCGAGATGACGCTCGTCGTGCCCGTGACGGTCCAGCTGCCCTATGCGCTCTACGACCGCGTGACGCGGCTCGTGGCAGACGCCGGCGGCAAGGTGGCGGACTCGCTCTTCACCGAGGACGTTCAGCTCTCGTGCGTGTTTCGCTCGGGGGAGGAGGAGAGCTTCGTGGCTGCCGTGCGCGAGCTCGCAAACGGCGAGGACCTCGCCCGTGCCGGCGAGCCGCGCTTCTCGGAGTTTTAGACGCTGCTCGGCTCCGCTTTAGCGCGCACTTTCCGTTGAGACCCGGCAGTCCGTGGCGCACAAATCTTGGAATTGAGCGCCGGGGCACATGGTCCCACCCGCCGGGCACGTTATCCTGGTGCACTCAAATCTCCCATTTGAGCAAACGTGGTACTCAAATCTTGGAATTGAGTGTCGGGGACGTCGCAGAGGCCCGGGTTATTGGGCTCTGATCCCGCCCGTCCTTCTCGTCAACTGGGCTTTTATATCGAGAAGAACCTTCCGCCCAAGGTGTGAGCGCTCAAATCACCCATTTGAGCACGGCGTTTGCTCAATTCTAGATTTGTGTGCAAGGGCGCTGCCGGTGCAAGGGCGCTGCCGGCACGGGGAGCACTGCCGGGTCCGTGACAGCGCTTGGACGCGGTGGCCCTTGGCCTACGACGTTGTCTCGTCCCACTTGCGATGTCCTGCCATGATGAGCGGGACGTCTCGTGCCGTCCAGGAAAGCCCGTCTATCCTCCCGAGCTCACGTGCGAGAAGGGCCCGGCGAGCCCTGTAGGCGTCTTCGCTTGCCTTGGTTCGGCGAGGCTCGCTCATCCCCAGGTCCTCGCGTATCTTTGCGGCCAGCCAGTCCATGTACTCGAGGTCGGAGGCATGTGACGCCTCCATCTCGTAGTCCTTTACCCCGCGTGCCAAAAGCTCGTTTCTCCTGTTGACATCGAGCTTGTCCTGCCAAGGATCGCGGTGGTAGATCCCTTTGTAGTCAACGGCGACGGCCCTGAACGGCATGTTGGTGTCCACCTCGGCTTCTCTGGGGACAAGAAGCATGATGTCGGGCTTGCGAATCCTTACACCGGACCCAAGGATGATGCCGTCCGCACGGTCGGTGAGAAGCGCGTTGTTGAGCCCCACGACCGGGAGGCCATAGCCGCCTCGCCTCGCGCAAAACTCGAGGCGGTGCACCGTCTTGCTCTCGGGCGGGGACCCGCTGCGAACGCGAGCCAACGAGAGCGCGCGGCGAAGCTTGGCGGCCCCGCGGCATGGGCCCACGCTGTCGAGCAGGCGCGAGATCTTCTCGACCGAGGTAAGGGGGTCGGACCTCTTGACCAGGCCCGCCTTGGCATGCGGCTGGATGCCGTAGTAGCCGCAGAGCTCGTCAACGAGCAGGAGCAGCTCGAGGTCGGTTGCGTACTCCGTCATCTGAAGGGCAACCAATTCCGGCGAGGGGCACATCAGTCCCGGGGCGAGCTCAAACTGAGCGAATGCCGGAACCTGCGACGAGGTGAGATGGGGAACGACCAGCTCGGAGTGGTGCCTTCCGCACATGTCCGCCACAAGCACGTGAAGCGGCGTTGAGACGCCGGCAAGGACCGGAGAGACGCTGCACATCCGTTCGACTTCCGGCACGCCGGGCATCTTGCTCGGAACCGGGGGCGCCTCTTCCCTGAGGCCCCGCTCAATGAGCCTGAAGGAGTCCCAGCGTCTGATCACCTCGAGGGCGGAGATATGTGAGAGAAAGATCGACATGCAACGAGGGTAGCCGCCGAGAGGTTCTTCTCGCCCGTTGTTCAAAGAAAGTCGGACACGAATCTTCCGCTTGACTTACTCGAATCTGTCAAGATTGCTGTTTGAGCACGTAAATGCTGGTGCATCACATAGATTAACAAATCAAATCGAAGGGTCGACCGACCGTTTGCCCCTTAAGGGCCTGCCATTGGCGGCGGTGGCGACCTCCGACGCCAAAATACCGTGACGGTGGGTTACCGGTGTTGTGGCTAGGTGCTTCTCGGCGCACAAATCCGGAATTGAGCAAAGGGCGCACTCAAATTCCCCAATTGAGCGTCGGGCGGGTGGTCGGAGCCATCTCGTGTTGACAAACGCGCAGTTGGCGAGAAGGACGATGGGCTGAGAGCCTGAAAACCGCGCTCGCGGAGAAGATCTTCGCGCTCAATTCATAGTTTTGAGCGCGGCGTTTGCTCAATTCCGGATTTGTGTGCCGGGAGGGGGTGAGCAGGGGTTTGCGCAGGGGGGGTATGCGCAGGGGTGCGCGCCCCCGGGGCGGCCCCCCGGGGGCGCGTAGGACTTACAGCCGCGGCGCCATCGCAAGGCCCAGGGTGGTCCAGGGGTCGACCTCCTCGACGGGGGCGTTGTCCCAGAGGTCGAGCAGCTCGGCGGGCACGAACTCGCGCTGCACGACGACCTCGCCGCCGTAGGTGCGATACCACTCCGCGCTCGCCACGAGGTAGCCCCCCTTGCAGGCCTCCTCGCCCCAGCTGTTCTCGATGCGCCAGGCCACGGGGCGGCCGTCGTCACCCAGCTCAACGCCCTGGAACGTCATCGCGTGGGTGTTGCGGGCCTCGTGCGCGTCGATCATCTCGGCGCGGCCCATGGAGAGGTCCACGCCAAAGAGGCCCTCGAAGTCCATCGTGTCGCACGCGAGCACGCCGGGGAAGTCCTCGATCTTGCGCGGGAACTGCTGGGCCACGTCGCAGGCCATCTCGCAGGGGACGCCCGCGGCGAGTGACGCCATGGCGGCGTCCTCCATCACCTCGGGCGCCACGTTGAGCATCTTGACCGGACGGCCCCCGGCCATGGTGTCCGAGAAGCGCCGGTGATACACGTGTCCATACGGGCGGCTCTCGCCGGGCATCGAGACGAGCTGCACGTAGTCGTCGGGGTCAAAGGGGACGTAGCGCTCGGCAAACTCGCGCGGCGTGATGCCGCGGTCCACGAGCAGGCGCCGCTGCTTGCCGTCGGGGCGCTCGCCGCCTCCCTGCTCCACGAGGCGAGACGCGTGCACGCGGCACTTCTCGCCCACGGGGATCTCGACGTCAATCGTTGCGGGCGGCTCGCCGAGGCACACGCAGAGCACGCGGTGGCAGTCCGCGACCATGCCCTCCTTGGCACGGCGCAGCTCCTCGACGCCCGCACCCGCGCCCGCCATGCGCCTCAGCTCCATGGCGCTCTTGCGGAAGAGGCGCTCCAGCTGGGCGTTCATCTGGTCGGCGTCCTTGGTGCAGGCGCTCTCCGGCATGGCGTCCTTGGGCACGATGCCCCACTTCCTGATGATGTTCATCGCGGCAGGGTAGTAGTTGCCGTCACCCATCGAGTGCTCGAGAAGCCCCGCGACCTCGCGGGAGTCTATCGGCAGCGCGGCGGTCTCTATGACGTACTCCAGGCCCACGTTGAACTTCTCGAGCTTGTCATAGAAGAAGCCAAAGGCCTGGGAGAACTCGAAGTCGTCAACGTCGAGCAGCTCCATCGTGGCCGCTCGGGCCACGTTGAAGGCCGCAAACATCCAGCAGCGGCCGGAGTGGCGCTGGTTGGTCACCTTGCCCGTGCGCACGCGGCTCACGCCGAAGGTGTCGTGGTAGGTGCGCAGGCGGCTCACGTCGCGCGCGGCGGCGAGGACGTTCATCGAGGTCACGGCGTTTCTCGCCACGCGGTTGGCGCGGTCGGCACAGAAGGACGCGGCAAGCTCGCCTGCGGTCTCGGGCGCGACGGCGCCCGCGGAGTAGTCGGTCATGCGAGTCGCCTCCTTAGCGCACGCGCGCGAGCGAACCCATGGGGTCCCACGGAGCCAGGACCGTGGCCTGCTCGGTCTCGTAGGTTGCGCGCTCGTTGTCCGTCAGGTGCTTCTTGTCAACCACGACCTGGTAGACGTACTCGTCAAACCAGGGGTCGGAGAGGGTGTCAAAGCCGTTGCGGCCGTGGTCGGCGCCCCAGCTGTTCTCCACCTTCCAGAGCGTGGGGTGGCCGGACTCGTCAAGGTTCACGCCCTCGAGGACCATGGCGTGGGTCATGAGGGACTCGCCGTAGTCCAGGCGCTCGGCGCGGTCCATGCAGCCCTCGACCTCAAAGCCGAAGAGGTCGTCCACGTCCAGCGCGGCCGTGTCCATGATGCCCTCCTCGCGCAGGTAGCTCTGGCCCACGTCGCAGCCAAACCACACGGGCAGGTCCTCGCGCAGCTGGGCCACGGCGCACTCCTTGAGGCGCTCGATCGGGAGGTTGAGGTAGCGCACGCCGCCGTCCTCCACCACGTTGCCCAGGCGGCTCACGGTGTAGGTGTGCCCGAAGGGCTTGTCGGCGGTGGGGGCGGAGATGAGGCTCACGTAGTCATCCACGTTCATTCCCACGGCCTCGGCGAAGAACTCCAGCGGCGTGAAGCTGCCGGAGAGGGCAAGCTTGTCGTCCTTGTCGCGCAGGCGCACGTCAAAGCGGGCGGGCGGCTCACCCAGGCAGGTCACGAGGAGGTGGTAGACGTCGCCCATCATCTCCTTTTTCATGGATGCCAGGTCGTCGGCCGTGACGCCGGCGGCGTGGCTCTCGCGCAGGCGCTTGGCCGCGCCGCGCAGGTAGCGCGTGAGGCAGGAGTCCATCTCGCGGGTGTTGCGCGAGCAGGCGGTCTCGGGCATGGCCTCCTTGGGGACCACGCCGTACTTCTTGACGAGGCTCTTGAACATGTCCCACTGGCCGCCGTCGCCCACGGGGTCGGCGAGGAGGTAGCTCACAAGACGGCCGTCCAGCGGCTCGTCCAGGGTGTCCAGGATGTTCTCGAAGAACCAGTTGCTCTTCTCGAGCTTGTCCCAGAAGAGGGGATAGGTCTGGCTGAGCTCAAAGGTCTTGAGGTTGTACTTCTTGATGATGCGATAGCGCATGGTGTTGAGGCTCGCAAACATCCAGCAGCGGCCGGAGCGCTGCTGGTCGCAGCGGTCTCCCTGCGTGACCTCCACGTCAAAGGTCATGGCGTTGGCGGCCACGCCCTCGGGCACGCGCGCGGAGGCGCTGATGCCGTTGGAGCTCACGGCGTTCTTGGCGACCACGTTGGCGCGCTCGGAGGCGAACTCCGCGCGAGCGCAGGCGAGGTCGTCGGCGGTGACTGACTTCATTTCGTCCATGGCTGAATCCTCCCATTCAGTCGACCTGCGTAACGGTTTTGAGCATAGCACTCGGCGTCCGGGCGGGCGGCAGGCACCGAGGGGAGCTGGGCCGCAAATGCGCCCGATAGCGCGTCCTCGCCGCCGTCCTTCTCGCCGTGAGTGCGCGAAAGTCGGGGCATGTTTCGCAAAATCGCTCTTCTCGCCTTGTTGCGACCTGCGCAAACGCTGCCGAGAAGAACGTTGTTTCGAAAATGCCGACCGACTTTCGCGCACTCGCTCCGTGGGGGATGCACCTGCGGGTCCCATGGGGGCTGACGGAGCTGCGGGCACCGACCGGCCCCGCAGGGTGCGTCGGCCTCACGGGCACGCGCCAGCCCCGCGGGGCACGCGCCGGCCCCGCGGGGAGCTCCCGCCACCCTTCTTCCTGCTAGAATCGGGCGAGAAGAACCTGCGGCCGGGAGGGGGTGCGCGTGACCGAGATCGAGATTCGCCTGGCGCGCGAGCTGCCCGCCTATGCCGTGCGCGTGCTCGAGGCCCTTGAGGCGGCCGGTTACGAGGCCTGGGTCGTGGGCGGCTGGGTGCGCGACGCGCTTCTCGGCGCGTCCGGGCACGATGTCGACGTGACCACCTCCGCCCCCTGGCAGGAGACGGCGCGCGTGCTGCGCGCGGCCGGAATCGAAGTCCACGAGACCGGGACGGCGCATGGCACGGTCACGGCCGTCGTGGACGGGAGCCCCGTCGAGACCACCACCTATCGCGTGGAGGGCGCCTACTCAGACCGTCGCCACCCCGATGAGGTCCGCTTTGTCACGGACGTCCGCGAGGACCTGGCGCGGCGCGACTTCACCGTGAACGCCGTGGCCTTTCACCCCAAGCGTGGGCTTCTCGACCCCTTTGATGGCGAGAAGGACCTCGCGGCGCGCGTCATCCGCGCGGTGGGGGAGCCTAGGCGACGCTTTGAGGAGGACGCCCTGCGCGTGTTGCGCGCGGTGCGCTTTGCGTGCCGGCTGGACGCGACGATCGAGCCCGCTACGCAGGCGGCGCTTGTCACCTGCGCGCCGGAGCTCTCGGAGATCGCGCAGGAGCGCATTGGCCAGGAGATGGACGGGATTCTCGCCACGGGGCGCGCCGCGTGGGCGCTGCGCCACGAGTTTTCCGTGCTCTGCGTGGCGGTGCCCGAGCTTGCGCCGATGTCGGGCTTTGATCAGAAGAGCCCCTATCATGCCCACGACGTGCTCGAGCACACGGCGCGCGTGTGCGCCGGGGTGGAGGAGTTCACGGGTGGTCGGCCAATGGCGGCCCTGCGCTGGGCGGCGCTTCTGCACGACGTGGCCAAGCCGGCGTGCTGGAGCGAGGACGTGTCTGGGCGCGGCCATTTCTTCGGGCACCCCGAGGAGGGTGCGCGGGTGGCGCGCCGCGTGATGGAGCGGCTGGCCATCCCGCGCGAGGTGGTGCGCGCGGCGTGCGCGCTCGTACGACTTCACGACTTTGAGATTCGCGCG
>DXAB01000126.1 GCA_019117265.1 Candidatus Olsenella pullicola | reverse complement strand
AACAAAAAGAAGGAATAGACTGGCTTATGACGGGTTTGGCGTGATTCACGGTTTTCTTTCTATCACACAGTTGAAGGAGGTATGCCGTCGGTATCAGGTATGGGCCCGGGCATGGTGGCGCTGCTCTTCTGGGGCAAGGATCGGCGCGAGAGCCTCTCGTTTACCGACCGCATCGCCCGTAAGGTCCGCGGGCAGTAGACACATGACAAAAGTGACAGGGTAGTTTGTCAGGTTTTTTGGCAGGCTTGCCTCGACTGGGGTTCCCACGCAAGAACCTGACAAACTACCCTGTCACTTTTGTCATCAACCATGCATGTGGAAAGGAATGACCTTGCAGATCAAGAAGATCGCCTTCATCGGTACCGGCATCATGGGCGCGCCCATTGCCGGGCACATCCTCGATGCCGGCTATGACGTCACGGTCTACAACCGCACGCGCGAGAAGGCCGAGGGGCTTCTCGCCAAGGGGGCGCGCTGGGCGGACAGCCCCGCCGAGGCCGCCGCGGACGCTGACGTTGTCTTTACGATGGTGGGCTACCCCACGGACGTGGAGGACGTCTACCTTGCCACCGACGGCCTGATCCGCACCGCCAAGAGGGGCGCCTGGCTCATCGACCTCACCACGAGCGCCCCGCAGCTCGCGCGCGACATCCACGATGCCGCCGAGGTAGAGGACAAGCACGCCTTCGACTGCCCGGTCACGGGCGGCGAGCAGGGTGCGATCGATGGCACCCTCACGCTCATCATGGGCATCTCCGAGGAGGCCGCGGCGCCCGTGCTCCCCGTGCTCAAGACCTTCTCGGCAAAGCGCTTCTTCTTTGACGTTGCCGGCGGCGGCCAGACGGCCAAGCTCTGCAACCAGGTGAGCCTTGCCTCCTGCATGGTGGGCTACGCGGACGCCATCGCCCTCGCCGAGCAGTCCGGCATCGACGCGGAGCGCGTGCTCGAGGTCATGGCGAGCGGCACCGGCGGCTCCGGCGCCTCAAAGACCCTGGCGCCCAAGTCCCTTGCTGGCGACTACAAGCCCGGCTTCATGGCCGAGCACCTGCGCAAGGACATTGCGCTCGCGCTGCAGCGCTCCGAGGACCTCGACATCACGCTCCCGGGCGCCGAGACCGCCTTCACCCTCTTTGACATGCTCTGCCAGATTGGCGGCTCGCGCATGGGCACCCAGGCGCTCACCCTGCTCTACCAGGAGGAGGCCACCTGCGCCGCGGCGGGCCTTGATTGGAGCCTACTCGATCAGGGCGAGGGCGAGGACGACGACCACGAGTGCTCCTGCGGCCACGACCACGGCGAGGACCACGAGTGCTGCGGCGGCCACCACCACGACCACGGTGACGGCCATGAGTGCCACTGCCACCACTAGTATCAAACATTTCTGTAAATTGGGGACTGTCCCCAATCCGCATAAGGAGAAACGCCAGTTTTGAACGAGACCGACATGCCGCAGAGCTCCATTGCGGTGCTCATCGACTTTGAGAACCTCGCCCTGGGCACCGGGAAGCGCAACCGTCGCGGCCACCAGGAGCCGGGGCCCCTGCCCGACGTCAAGCTCATCCTCGAGCGCCTTGTGGACAAGGGCCGCATCACGGCCAAGCGCGCCTACTGCGACTGGCAGCGCTTCTCGGACGCCATCACGCCCCTGCACGAGCTGGGCATCGAGCTCATAGAGATCCCGGACCGCGCCTATACGGGCAAGAACTCGGCCGACATCCGCCTGGCGGTGGACGCCATGGAGATCTGCCTCACGAAGGACCACATCGACACCTTTGCCATCCTCTCCGGAGACTCGGACTTCTCGCCGCTCGTCTCAAAGCTCAAGGAGTTTGGCAAGACCGTCATCGGCGTGGGCATGAAGGAGGCCACGAGCAGCCTGCTCACGGAGGTCTGCGACGAGTTCATCTTCTACGAGGACATCACCCGCGGCGCGGGCATCCCGGACTTCTCTGCCAAGGTCCCGCGTGAGAAGCAGGAGTGCTACCAGCTGCTCTTTGAGACGATCGAC
Source organism: Candidatus Olsenella pullicola (assembly GCA_019117265.1). Taxonomy (GTDB): domain Bacteria; phylum Actinomycetota; class Coriobacteriia; order Coriobacteriales; family Atopobiaceae; genus Thermophilibacter; species Thermophilibacter pullicola. Next base: position 12,257 of record DXAB01000126.1, on the reverse strand, counting down.
GCGCTGCAGCGCGAGAGCGACAGCTTCATCCTCGCCTCGCGCCTCAAGGACACGATGAAGCGCAAGCGCCCGCAGTTCTCAGAGGCGAGCTACGGGTATCGCTCGTTCACGTCGCTGCTTCGAGAGGCGTCGAAGCTCGGCTTTATTGAGATTCACCAGGACCCCAAGAGCGGCACGGCCGTGGTCGACGGGTTCTGCGAGTAACAAGGAGGTCTTATTCATGGCAGCAGCCGAAAGCTCGCAGATCGCGGGCCTCATCGAGGAGCTCTCCGGCGCGAGCAGGCGCCGTCGCCAGGAGGTCGCTCACCAGATCGCCCTCACCGCGCGCGCAAACGCGGACATTGTGACTCCGTATGTGGACGCGCTCGTCGACGCGCTCTACCGTCCCGAGGCGCAGACGCGCTGGGAGGCCCTCGACGCCCTCTCCGCGATTGCCATCGAGCACCCGGAGAAGGTCGTGGACGCCTTTGACGGCGCCGAGGCCTCGCTTTTTGACGATGGCTCCGCAACGGTGCGCCTGGCGGCGTTCATCCTGCTCTCCCGTCTTGCGGCGAGCTCGCCCGAGCGCTCCAACATGGCCTGGCCGCTGCTCGACGAGGCCATCCAGTGCTACCACGGCGACGCCGAGTACCGCGACATGCTCGTGGCGCTTCTCGAGCTCGCCCGCGGCGCCGCCTCGGACGAGACCAAGAAGGCCCTGGCCGCGCGCGTGAGCTTTGACGCCGAGAACGGCGCCGGCTACGTCAAGGCCCTCTCGGGGGAGATTCTTCAAGCTCTCTCATAGGTATGTGGCACCCGTAAGGAGACGCTGGGCGACGCATAGAATTACCTGAAGACAAGCGCTCGGGCCCGCCCTCGGCGGGCCTTCGACCAAAGGAGCGGCATGGACGAGAAGGACCTAAAGAAGGACGTCGAGAAGGACGTCGAGAAGGACGTTGAGAAGGACGCCGAGAAGAGCGGACGGGTTGCGAGCGAGGGCGGCGTGACGGGCCTGCGCGCCCTGCCGGTTGCCGCGTGGGTGGTCATCTGCGTTTTGGCGATGGTCCTGGGCGTGCTGGCGGGGCACTTCCTGCTCGGTGGCCCGAGCGGCGTGGCGCTGAACGGGCGCACCGCGCTCTCCGCGAGCGAGCTCGACAGCACCATCGCAACGTACGCCCTCGATGGCCAGTCGACCAACGTGACGGCGCGCGAGGTGCTCGAGGAGGTCCAGGGCAGCTCCGACCTCCCGGCAAACGATGACGGCACCTACACCGTGCCCGCCGCCTCGGACGTGCTGGCCTACGTGCAGAACAAGCTCATCCTCGATGACGCCGTGGCGCGAGGCATCACCGTGAGCGACGAGGAGCTCTCCGACTACGCCACCTCGACGGTGGGCACCAACGACTTTGCCGCCATCGCCGAGCAGGTTGGCCTGGACGAGGAGGCGGTCAAGGACATCCTGACCGACAACGTCCTGGTGACCAAGCTCGAGGACGAGGTCACCACGGTCACGCTCCCCGAGCAGCCCACGGCGCCGTCCGAGCCCGCCGAGGGCGAGGAGGACGAGCCCACCGAGGAGTACGCGAGCTACGTGATCGGCCTTCTCGGCGACGAGTGGGATAGCGAGGCCAACGACTGGGCCCGCACGGACGGCACCTACTACGCGACGCTCTCCGGCTATGAGATCTCAAACGACGCGGCAACCTACGCCGCGGCGAGCGCCGCCTACAGCGTTGCCCAGAGCGCCTACGAGGACGCGTCGACGCAGCTCAGCGAGGAGTGGGGCGCCTACACCGACTCCCTGCTCTCCCGCGCCACGATCCAGCTCGGCTCGCTGGCCGAGTAGGGGAGACGCGGCCGTGCGCGTGGCGATAAGCCCCTGCCTGCTTGGGGCTCCCGTTCGCTATGACGGGGGCTCCAAGCCCGTCGACGAGGTTCGCGAGCTCGCGAGCAAGGTTGACGTTCTACGCGTGTGCCCCGAGACCGCGAGCGGCCTGCCCGTGCCGCGCCCGCCCGCGGAGCAGCGCGGGGGGCGCGTTCTTCTCGCTGACGGGCGTGACGTGACGGAGGACTTTGAGCGGGGCGCGCGGGAGTGTCTTGATGCGGTGCGACGCTCGCCGGTCTCGTTGGCCGTGCTCAAGGCAAAGAGCCCGTCGTGCGGCGTCGGACTCGTCTACGATGGAACCTACTCTGGAAGGTTGGTTCCGGGCGACGGCGTCTTTGCCCGTCGGCTCGAGGAGGAGGAGGGGATCTGCGTGGTAACCGAGGATACCGTGAGGGCGTGCAAGCCGAGCGTGGAGCATCCCGTGGCCATCGTGCTGGGGAGCGGGCTGGGTCACCTTGGCTCGCTCGTGCGTCCCGTGCGTCGCATAGACTACCGTGACATTGACGGCTTCCCGCTCTCGGCGCGCCCGGTGGCGGGGCACCGCTTTGAGGCAACCGTCGGCACGATCGACGACGTGCCCGTGGTGGTCTACCCCGGCCGCATTCACCTCTACCAGGGCTACTCCGCCGCCGAGGTGACCGCTCTCGTGCGTCACGCGCACCACCTGGGCTGTCGCGACGTCGTCTTTGCGTGCGCCACGGGCGCCGTGCCCGGGCGGGCGCACACGGGCCTGGGAATTCTCACGGATCAGATCAACCTCACCGGACGCAACCCGCTCGCCGAGTGGGACGGCCTGCGCGACGTGGAGAGCCCCTTCGTGGACATGAACGACGCCTACTCGCCGTACCTGCGCACCATCGCGCGCGGCGTGGCGGACGACCTTGGCATCGCCGTTGAGGAGGGAGTCTATGCCGGGGTGCTCGGCCCCTGCTTCGAGACCCCGGCCGAGGTGGCGGCGCTGCGGACGCTCGGCGTCTCCTATGTGGGCATGTCCACGGTGTGCGAGGTCGTCATGGCGCGGGCGCTCGGTATGAACGTGCTCGGGCTCACGCTTGCCGCCAACGAGTCCGGCGCTCCGGCGGTCAGTCACGAGACCGTGCTCGCCGAGGCCGAGAAGCACGCGGGGGACTTCGAGGCCCTCGTGCGTGGTGTGCTGCGCCTGCTGTAAAAAACGGGCTTGCGCGCGCGCCGCGCTTCTCGTATAGTAGTTAGCCGCTTACGCCAGCTTAGCTCAGTTGGTAGAGCACCGCTCTCGTAAAGCGGGGGTCACCAGTTCGAGTCTGGTAGCTGGCTCCAGCGTAAGTGCAGGCCGTCGGGTTTCTCGCCCGGCGGCCTTTTTGCCGCGTTGCGGCCTCCGCCGGTACTGCCTCCGCCGGCTTTTCGCCGAGTGCGCGATATTCGAGGTTTTTCTCGCTGGCTGAGCTGATACCTCTTTGCTGTCAACTGGGAAAACGTCGAGTTTGTGTCGGTGAACTTGAAAAAGAAACCCGGAATATCGCGCACTCGGCGGGGTGGGAGCGGGAGGAGGGGACAAGAGTGCGGCAAGGAGCGGGGGCGAGAAGAACGGCGGCCCCGGGACCCTTGCCTTGCGCGCCGACTAATGTAAGCTCTTTGTAAGCAGCGGCGAGCGGGGGCCCAAACAGAGCCCTTCTCGGCCTTGCGCGGCTCACCCTTACGCTATCCTTAACAAGCGTTTACAAAGCTGTGACAAATGACCGCTCCCCAGCGGTCGAGAAGGAAGCGAGTTCGCCCTTGATTAGCTTTGAGCAGTTTCTTGGCGTCCTGTCGAGCAACCCCTTTCTTGTGATCGTCATGCTGCTGGTTATGGGCACCATCTTTGTCAACGGTGCCACCGACGCAGCCAACGCCATCGCCGAGCCCGTGGGAACCCGTTCCATCGACGTGGACTCGGCGATTCTCATGAGCGTCATCTGCAACTTTGTGGGCCTCGTGGCCATGTCGTTCATCTCCACGGCCGTTGCGGACACCATCTCCGGCATGGTGGACTTTGGCGGAGACACCCACGCGGCGCTCATTGCGCTTGCCGCCGCCACGGTGGGCATCGTGGCTTGGGGCCTCGGTGCCTGGGCCTTTGGTATCCCCACCTCGGAGAGCCACGCCCTCATCGCTGGTCTCACCGGCGGCGCCCTTGCGGTCTCCGGTGGCCTTGGCGGCGTCAACATGGGCGAGTGGGTGAAGGTCATCTACGGCCTTGTGCTCTCCACGGTGCTGGGCTTTCTTGCCGGCTGGGTGATCTCCAAGGTCATCCCCATTGCCTGCAAGAACGCCGACCGTCGCACGGCCAACAACTTCTTTGGCCGCATGCAGGTGCTCGGCGCCGCCGGCGTGGCCCTCATGCACGGCGCGCAGGACGGCCAGAAGTTCATGTCCACCGCCATGCTCGCCATCGCGCTCTCCCTCAACATGACGGTGGGCGAGATGGGCGGCTTCCCGCTCTGGATCATGGTGCTCTGCGCGGCCGTCATGGCCATCGGCACCGCCGTCGGCGGCAAGAAGATCATCAAGAAGGTTGGCATGGAGATGGTGCGCCTGGACAAGTACCAGGGCTTCGCCGCCTCCGTCAGCGCCACGGCGAGCCTGCTCATCGCCACGCTGACGGGCCTTCCCGTCTCCACCACGCACACCAAGACCGCCGCGATCATGGGCGCCGGCGCTGCCAAGGACCCCAAGTCCGTCAACTGGGGCGTCGCCAAGGAGATGGTCCTCACCTGGGTCTGCACGTTCCCCGGCTGCGGCATCATCGGCTTTCTGCTCGCCAAGCTCTTCCTCGTCCTGTTCTAGTTTTGGGCCGCGCGCCCGGCCGCACGTTCTTCTCCCAGCTCATACGTAAAGGAGTCCACATGCCCCGCATCAAGAAGGAAGACGAGTTCTACACCATGCTCAAGGAGTTCTCCGCGCTCATCGTCGAGGCGGCGGAGGAGTACAACACGATCATCTGCGACTTCCCCGAGTCCACGAGCAGCATCCCGCAGATGAAGGTCTACGAGTCCACCTGCGACGAGCGCGTCAAGGCCATCATGGCCAAGCTCTACACCTCCTTCATCACCCCCATCGACCGCGAGGACATCTCCAGCCTGGCGCTTGCCATGGACGACGTGGTGGACTCCATGTACGGCGTTGCGGTGCGCCTGGACCTCTTCAACATTGGCGACCTGCGCCTTGAGGCCAAGCAGATCTCCGAGCTCACGCTTCACGCGGTGCGCGAGATGCAGGAGATGATCAACCACCTGCCCGACTACAAGAAGGACCGCGTTGTGCTTGAGAAGGCCATCGAGATCGGTACCGTGGAGGACGAGGGCGACACCGTCTACCAGAAGGCGCTGCGCCGCCTCTTCTCCGACGAGGAGGACGCGAGCGGCAAGTACGCGGTTACCTGGCTGCGCATCTTCGACCGCATGGAGCTCTGCCTTGATGCGTGCGACCGCGTCTCGGGTATTGTGCGCGACATCATCATGAAGGACGCATAGGCGAGGAGAATCCTTCGCTCTCAGGGCCGCCCCGCCGTGATGAAAGGTGACAGACACCCTTCATCACGGCGGGGCGACTCGCGTTGTGGGCCCCTCGTGCCGGGGAGGGTGGGTTGTGTGTGGTTTTATGAGGGGAGGTCAAGTAGAGGCACAAACTGTGCCGCAAAAGCGCAGGATAAAAAATGCTACTCACTGAGTAGTGCTTGGACCTTCCAAGAAAACCGCACACAACCGGAGAGAGCCCGTTGCTATCGTTGCGGAGGGAGCGGCGGGTTGACCGAGCCGCCCCAGCGCTGGCGCTCCTTGTCGAGGTGGATGCCGATGACCGAGATTACGGCGCATCCGGCGATGACAAGTGCGGCGACCGGCGGCGTGAGCACCCTTCCTGCGGCGAGCCCAGCGAGAATGGCGAGCGTTGCGAGGACATCGTTCCAGACCTGGACGTGTCTCAGGATCGAGTGGACGGCCCTCGATGCGCGCGATTCCTCGAACACGAGGTTCTTCTCGAGGTAGCGCCCTATGTCCCCGTAGTACCAGAGCTTGTGGCGCTTGAGGAGGCGGCAGTAGGGGACAAGGACAACGAGCCAGGCTCCGCCGGCGAAGGCGCATAGATACATCCACAACGGGGAGGTAAAGGCATCACCAAAGTTCGAGCCAAAATTGACGACAAAGGAAGACAGCAGGAAGCCGTAGTTCAGCACGAAGAGCGTGAGGAAGCGGCGCGCCTCCTCGTCGGTGCGACGCTTGATCTCTGGAACGTCGTCACCAATGAGCGCGTCCACCGTGGTACCAAACTCGTGCGCCATCACCTTGAGGCTCTCGATGTCGGGGAGGGTCTTGCTGCGCTCCCAGTTTGAGATTGTCTGCCTGCTCACGCGGCAGAGGTCTGCCAGCTGCTCCTGGCGCATGCCGGTGGCTTCGCGGTGTTCACGTATGCGCGATCCAACGTCCATGGTGCCACCTCCGTGGGGGGGTCGAGGGGCTTGCTCCCATCCTACCCATTTCGCGCCAGATTATGGTGTCTACCTGCGTCAAAATCCTTTGACATGGGGCTTTTGCTACACTGACGGGGCAGACTGGCGCCATCCGGGGAGGAGCGATGACACGACCCAGCCGCCTTGAGGCGGTGCTGTTCGACTTTGACGGCACGCTGTGCAACACAGAGGTCGAGAACCTGAAGCTCGTGCAGGGCATCCTGCGCCAGATGGGCGCGGACGTCTCAATGGGGGAGCTCGAGGTGCTCACGGGTGGGGAGGACCGCGTGACGGTTCCCGCCATCCTGGAGCGCCACCACGCTCGGGGCACTATCGACGACTATGAGCGCATGCGCGACGGCTGCTACCTCACGTACTCCCAGGCGCCGCTCAAGCTGGAGCCCGGCGCGCTCGAGCTGCTCGACGGTCTGCGGGGGCGCGGAGTGAAGCTGGGCCTTGTCTCCATGACCGTATCGCGCTGCATCCTCACGGCGCTCGCGCGGCTGGGAATCGCCGACCGCTTTGACGCCATCGTGTGCGGGGACATGGTCGAGCGACGCAAGCCCTCGCCCGACCCGTACCTGCGCGCGGCGGAGCTCCTGGGCGTGGACGCCGAGAAGTGCGTGGCGGTGGAGGACTCCCCGACGGGCATCTCCTCGGCGCGTGCCGCCGGCTGCCACGTGGTGGCCTACACCGGCTGCGACATCGTCCAGGACGTGAGCGCTGCCGACGAGGTCATCAGCTCGTTCGTCGGGTTCGAGCTGTAAAAGGGGGACGTGTTTTTCCTCTCAGCTAGCAAGAAGAGCTAGAGCGGCGAGAAGAACGACGGTCCCCGGGCGCCGCGCCCGGGTGGCGGGCCGGGTCGGGGACCTTCCCCGGCCCGGTCCTTTCGTGTTCGGCTCGGTCCCGGCGTACGTTGCCCGGCCCGACCCTTTCGTGTCCGGCTCGGCCCCGGCACGCGTTGCCCGGCCCCAGCCCCGGCCCGGCCCGGCCCTCCTGCGTCCGGCCCGGCCCCAGCGCGCCCCCGCTGCCCCAGCGCACACCCCTGCCCCGCCCGCCCACGCGCGCGACCCGTCCCCGAGGCGTATACTTCAAGCAACGTAACGTCACTTAAAGAGATGGGAAATCACATCCCGCACCTGCTCTCGCTCTACAACCAGCTCGTGGTCACCGGCAAGGGCGACTTCACCGCCCCGATGGCCCTCTCCGCGCTGCCCGAGGACAAGCGCCCGGCGGCCTGCATAGGCTGCGGGAGCTGCGCGGCGGTGTGCCCGCAGCAGATCGACATCCCCGGCACGCTCGCGGACTTCGCAGGCCGCCTGGCGGGCTAGCCTGCGCGGGGGAGGGCCGCCTCGGCGCCCCTTCTGCTACACTCGCGGGACGAGACGAGGGGAGGGGGTGCCATGGCAAGGCCGGAGACCCTGGGGGCGGTCCTGTTTGACTTCGACGGGACGCTGTGCGACACCGAGCGGCACAACCTCGCGCTAGTCCGCGAGGTGCTGGTGGAGCTCGGCGCGCCTGTGAGCGACGAGGAGCTCCTCTCCATAGCCGGCGGGGACGACCGCGTGGTCATCCCGCCGATCCTGGAGCGCTACGGGTCCCCCTACGACATCGAGGAGTACGAGCGCCGCCGCGACGGCTGCTACCGGACCTACTCCCAGACCCCGCTCGTCCTCGAGCCGGGCGCGCGCGAGCTCGTCTCGTCCCTGCGCGGCCGCGGGGTCGCCGTGGCGCTCGTCTCGACGACGGTCGCGCGCTGCGTGCTCACCGCCCTCGACCGCCTGCGCGCCCTCGACCTCTTCGACGTGGTGGTGACGGGCGACATGGTCGAGAGGCGCAAGCCGCACCCAGACCCCTACCTGCACGCGCTCGACCTCCTGGGAGTGGGCGCGGGGGAGGCCGTGGCGGTGGAGGACTCGCCGGCGGGGATAGCCTCGGCGCACGCCGCCGGGCTCCATGCTATCGGCTACTCGGGCTGCTCGCTCGGGCAGGACCTCTCCGCCGCGGACGAGGTCGTGGACAGCTATCCCGGCCTCAGCCTCTAGGGGGTGGGCGCCGTGACCGCACACCACCCCCTGTGCGACCCCATGCCGCTCCTGAGCTCGGCGTTCGAGCCGGGGAGGTGCCGTGAGCTCGTCGAGTCGATGCCGGAGGGGCCGGCTCGCGACGTGGCCCGCGCCGAGCTCCTCTACTTCACCGGCCAGGCCGAGGCGGCCGCCGCCGCGGCGCGCCCGCTCCTGGCGAGCGACGACCTCTCCGTGCTCCTCTCCGCGAGCCTCGTCCTCGGCTACGCGAGCCTCTCGCTCGGCCAGGCCGACGACGCCCGCGCGGCGCTCGGCACCGCCCGGGCCGCGGTGGGGGAGGGCCTCGACGACGCCGACCCCCTGGCCACGGCCGTCGCCTCGTTCTTCGCCACCACGGCGCGCACCCTTCTCCACCTGCCGCTCCCCGAGCGCGTCCCGCCCCTCGAGGATTGCGTCGGGCTCCTCCCGGAGGGCCTGCGGCTCTTCGCCCTCTACGTGCTGGCGCACCAGGCGTACCTCGTGGGCGAGCACGGCCGGTGCGTGGGCGTCGCCGAGGCCGCGCTCGCCGTTCAGGGTAAGGAGCGGCCCATCACCAACACCTACCTGCACCTCGCCTGCGTCATGGGCTACGTCGGCATGAGGGACGTGGGTGCTGCCCGCGCGCACCTGCTGGCCGCGTGGGACCTCGCCCGACCCGACGGCCTCATCGAGCCCTTCGGCGAGCACCACGGCCTCCTTGGCGGCATGCTCGAGGCGGTCATCAAGCGCGGGTGGCCGGACGACTTCCGGCGCATCATCGACATCACCTACCGCTTCTCCGCCGGCTGGAGGCTCGTCCACAACCCCGACGCGCTCGACGCGGTGGCGGACAACCTCACGACCACCGAGTTCGCCGCCTCGACGCTCGCCGCGCGCGGCTGGACCAACCAGGAGATCGCCGACCACCTTGGGGTCTCCGTCAACACCGTCAAGACGCTCGTCTCGTCCTCCCTGCGAAAGCTCGGCGTCTCGAGCAGGCGGGAGCTCGGCCGTTTCATGCTCCCGTAGACGGTCCTCCCCGCGCCGTGGGCGGTCTCATCCTTTTCGGGCCGAAGACGGGCGATGCGGGACGCCGTTACCCTGCGGGACAATGGAGGGCGAGAAGAACCTGCCGGCTGCGGTGGTCCGGAGAGAAGGGTGGTCCCCATGTTCAAGAAGTTTGCTGTGACCGCGTTGGGAGGTTGCCTCCTAGTGGCGGTGCTCTGCCTGGGCCTGCTGCCCGTCACGGCACTGGCGGTGGGAGAAGATGCGCCTGATACACTTTGGGTAGGCAAGACACAAATTACCGGGAGCGGCTATTGGAAAACAGATACCAATGGCAAACTGTCCGCTGGCAACGAGAACAACTACAATGTCTACTACGACGGCAACGGTACCCTGACACTGAATAATGCGAACATCCAAGGCGGGAATGATTCACAAAATCCGCAACCTAAAGACTACGGAATATACGCTGCGCCCACAGGCAATCAATCGGTCTCTCTAACCATCAATTTGATCGGCAGCAATACAGTCGGCGGCCACTGTGCAATTTGTGTTGAAGCTAAAACTGGTGATTACGCAACTCTGGTCATTCAATCCAACGGGAATGATCCAAAGGGCAGCCTCGTAGCTAGTGGTAGCAGCTGGAACGGAATCTCCGTTTTAGCCACGCAAGGCAATGTCTCCCTGACGATCAATAATGCTTCTGTTGAGGCAAGTAGCGGAGCCCAATATTATCATGGCGTTAGCTTAATATCTTATACTGCAAGTAATCCTGAACTTTCTCTTACAGTCAACGGTGGAAGTTTGACCGCTCAAGGATATTATGGAATTTGGTATAATTTAGGATCTTCAACCAACCCAAGCACTTCCCTAACGGTTAGTGATGGTGCATTGATTAAAGCCATACCAAATATCAGTGCATCTATCAGTGCATCCGGGGCAAGTAAACCTACCCCGCAAGGCAACGGCATCGTATTTGACGGCACGGAAGGCACCGTGTACGGCGATGTGACCCTAGACGAGAGCCTCACCATTAACCAGGGCGAAACCCTGACCATCCCGCAGGGGTCTACCCTCAACACCAATGGCAACCTGACCAACAACGGCACCATCGTCAACAAGGGCACCATGAATGGCGACCCCACCGGCGGCAGCGGCACGGTTGTTTCTACCCCCGCTATCACTACCGAAAGCCTGCCTGACGGCACGGCGGGGCAATCTTACACCGCGACGCTGGAAGCAACCGGCAACGACATCACATGGAGCGCCAACGGTCTGCCTGCGGGGTTGACGCTGGACGCCGGCACCGGCGCGATCACCGGCACCCCGACCACGGACGGGCAATTCCCCGTTACCGTTACCGCCACCAACAGTGCCGGCAGCGTCGACCATGCATATACGTTGAGCATCAAACCGGCATTTGTTCCCGTTACCGGTTTGAAGCTGAGCAGCGAAAGCCTGACCTTGCAGGAAAAAGGCAGCCATACCCTGACCGCCACGGTAGAGCCTGCCGATGCCACCAACAAATCTGTGACCTGGGAAAGCAGCGACACCGATATCGCCACGGTAGACGATGACGGAACCGTTACCGCCGTAAGCGCGGGCAAAGCCACGATCATCGCCACCGCTGCGGACGGAAGCGGGGTCAGCGCCTCCTGCGAGGTCACGGTGACGCACAGCGACATGGTTCAAACTCCGAAGAAGGACGCCACCTGCACGGCGTACGGAACCGAGGGGTACTGGACGTGCGGGATCTGCGGTAAGCATTACAAGGACGAAGGCGGCACCGTCCCGACCACCCCCGAGGAGAGCGTGATCCCGGCCACCGGCCACGACTACGGCGAGCCTGCCTGGAGCTGGTCGGAGGACGGCGCGAAGGCGACCGCCACGTTCACCTGCAAGAACGACGGGAGCCACCAGGCCACCGAGGACGCGGCCGTCACCTCGGCCGTGAAGACGCCCGCCACCTGCACCGAGGCCGGCGTGACCACCTACACCGCCACCGTAGAGTTCAACGGCAAGACCTACACGTCCACCAAGGAGGTGACGGACATCCCGGCCGCCGGCCACAAGCTGACCAAGACGGAGGCCGAGGCCCCCACCTGCACCGAGCCGGGCAGCGCGGAGTACTGGACCTGCGGGGTCTGCGACAAGGTCTTCTCCGACGCCGCGGGCGAGCACGAGATCACCCCCGAGGATGCCGTGATCCCGGCCACCGGCCACGAGTTCGAGGGCGGGCTCTGCTCCGTCTGCGGTGCGCGCGACACGTCCTTCTCGCCGGCGCTTGTCTCTGGTGACGGTGCAAAGTGGACCAAGGGCTCCAGCAAGGGGCTGACATTTGTCTCGAGCGCGGCCTTCGTCGACCTCGTTGAGGTGCGCCTGGACGGGCGGGTCCTCTCCGCCTCCGAGTACGCCGTCCGCGAGGGCAGCACGATCGTGACGCTTCCCGCGAAGCTTCTCGAGGGCCTCAAGGCCGGCGACCACGAGCTCCTCATAGTGTCCGGGTCCGGCACGGTGCGCGCGTCCCTCACCGTCGCGGAGGCCGCAAAGGTCGAGGAGGCCGCGAAGACCGAGAAGGCGTCGGCCGACGAGCTCCCGGCGAGCGGGGACTCCACCGCGCCCGCGCTTGCCGTCGCCGCCGCTGCCGCCGCGGGCGCGGGGCTCGTCCTCCTCTCCAGGCGTCGCGCAGCGAGGTAGCGCGGGCTGGAACGAGGACCAGCGCATGGGGTAGGAAAAGGGCCCCGTCGCGGATGTGAACTGCCTCCCATTTCTTGGACTGAAAAGTAAGGTCCTTGAGATGGGAGGCTTTTTCCATGACGATCTACGACAGGTCGGTGAGGGAGCGCGCGTGCGACCTCTTCGGCCGCGGGTTGGGCCGGGATGC
>DXAB01000125.1 GCA_019117265.1 Candidatus Olsenella pullicola | reverse complement strand
CGCCCGTCTGCGCGCGCTGGGCGCCCGCACGGTGCTGCTCACCGGCGACCAGGAGCGCACCGCCGCCGCCGTGGCGCGCCAGGTGGGCGTCGACGAGGTCATCGCCGGCGTGCTGCCCGCGCAGAAGGAGGCCAAGGTTCGCGAGCTGCAGGAGGCGGGGCGCACCGTCGCCATGGTCGGTGACGGCATAAACGACGCGCCAGCGCTCGCCCGCGCGGACGTGGGTGTCGCCATCGGCGCCGGCACGGACGTGGCGATAAGCTCAGCCGACGTGGTGCTCATGCACTCCGACCCGGCCGACGTGGCCACCGCCATGGAGCTCTCCCGCGCCACGATGAGAAACATCAAGCAGAACCTCTTCTGGGCGCTCTTCTACAACGCTATCTGCATCCCCGTGGCTGCCGGCGTGCTCTCTCCGTGGGGCGTGACGCTCAACCCGATGATCGGTGCGGCGGCCATGGGCTTCTCGTCCGTCTTTGTGGTGAGCAACGCCCTACGCCTGCGCTCCTGGAAGCCGCGTGAGCGCCTAGCGTCCGAGGCAACCCCGGCCACCGAGGTGACCGTGTCAGTCGAGAGCGTGCCGGCTCTGGCACCCAGACAGAGAAAGGACCAGACCATGACCAAGACCCTGAACGTTACCGGCATGATGTGCCAGCACTGTGTTGCTCACGTGAAGAAGGCGCTCGAGGGCGTCGAGGGCGTGAGCGCCGTCGACGTGAACCTCGATGCGGGAACCGCCACCCTTGAGGCCGCCGACTCAGTGAGCGACGAGGCCCTGGTGGCAGCCGTCGTCGACGCAGGTTACGAGGCTACTGTCGCATAGGTCTACAATGGGTCGGCTCCAATCGCTCGTCACAAAGGACCGACCCATGAATCTCACCCCCGAGCAGAGGTGCGTGGTCTACACGCTCGGCTTCTGTGGCCTCGTCTCCGCCGCTGACAACTGGTTTGTCTCGCCGGCGCTGCCCGCCATCGCCAACGGCCTTGGCGTGGCGGCGTCGGCGGCGGCCATCGTGCTCACGGCCTATATGCTCCCGTACGGTATGCTCCAGCCCGTCTGCGGCGCGCTTGGCGACCGCTTTGGCAGACTGCGCGTGCTGCGTGTGATCGTTGCCGGCCTTGTTGTGGGCACGTTTCTCTGCGCCGTGGCGCCAACGCTCCCCATGCTCGTTGCCGCCCGCGTGGTCACGGGATGCTTTGCCGCTGGCATCATCGCCGTGTCCCAGGCGTATGTTGGCGACGTCGTTGGCGAGCAGCGTCGCGGAGCCGCGGTGGGGGTGCTGATGGGCATCACGTTTACCGGGCAGGGGCTCTCCTCCGGCCTTGGTGGCATCATCTGCGACCTCATGAGCTGGCGCGCGGCCTTTGCATGCTTTGGCGTGCTCGCGCTTCTTGCGCTGGCGTTGCTCTGGCGCCTCCCGCCTGCCGGCGCTCAGGGCGAGAAGAGCCCTGGGTCTGCCGTCGCTCCCGCTGCGTCCGGCTCGTTCTTCTCGCGCGCGACACGCATCTTCTTTGGCGACCATCGCGCGATCTTCTTTGTTGCCTGTACGACCGGCCTCGTCTTTCTTGGCGTTTACGGCTTTATGGGGACGTTTCTCTCCGAGCGCTGCGGGCTCGGCTCAACGCAGTCGGGGCTCATCATGATGCTCTATGGTGTCATGTGCCTGGTGGGCGGGACCGTCTCCGGTCGCATTGGGGCGCGGCGTGGTGCGCTCGGCGTCATCCGCGTGGGCGAGGCCTCAGGGCTCATTGCCATCGCGGCGCTTCTCGTGGTTTCGCTGACGGGGTCCTGGCTGCCCGCCCTTCTTGCCGCCGGGACGCTTGGGTTTGGTTACATCCTCACGCAGCCCACGCTCGTCTCGCTTTCCATGGGCGCGGACCCCGCGCAGACGGGGCTCTGCACGGGTCTCATTGGGCTGGGCGTCTTTGCTGGTGGCGGCGTGGGGAGCGCCGCAGGTGCCCTGCTGGTCTCGCTCGGTGGATACGCGCTGCTTTGGGTTGTTGCCGCCGCTCTTCTTGTGTGCCAGCTGGCAGTGGGCGGCCGCGCGCTCAAACGGGTCCTGTCGATCGGCTGATCCAAGAAAGCCCAGCTGAGATAATAAAAATCAAACCCTATGCTGTTGCGGCCAATAACGACGCTCCACGCGTGAACCCCGTCCCCTTGCGCTACCATGGTGAGCCGAGAAAACCGCGATTCCGCCAAAGGAACCCACATGCCCAACGAGAAGAACGCGCCGATGCAGGCGTCGCTGTTTGGTGACGACTCCATCCCCGAGCCGGTACGTGATGTCGCGACGTCCCCGCGCGCCCGTCATGCGGAGCTCAACCGCATCCTCAACCATGCGGCGTACGCCTACTACGCGCTCGATGACCCCGAGATGACGGACGTGGAGTTTGACCGCCTGCTCCAGGAGCTCCTTGCCCTTGAGAAGGCCCATCCCGAGCTCGTGACGCCCGAGTCCTACACGCAGCGCGTGGGCGGCTACGTGTCCGAGCAGTTCGAGCCGGTGGCGCATGCCGCGCGCATGTACTCGATGGACGACGCGATGGACCTTGCCGAGCTTGACGAGTGGCTCGCGCGCACCGACGAGGCCCTTGGTGCCACCCCGGAGCGCCCGGTCGCCTACACCTGCGAGCTCAAGATCGACGGCCTGGGCGTGGCGCTCACCTACACTGACGCGCAGTTCGTGCGCGCCGCCACGCGCGGCGACGGCGCCACGGGCGAGAACGTCACCGCCAACGTGCTCACGGTCCGAGACGTGCCGCGCGCGCTTGCGCCGGCCGGTCTCGCGCGCCTTGCCGACGGGGGCCTCGGCCGCTCCGTCGAGGTCCGCGGCGAGGTCTACATGCCACGTCACTCCTTCCGGCGCCTGAACGAGGATGCGGACGCCGCGGGCACCGCGCCCTTCGCAAACCCCAGAAACGCTGCGGCGGGAAGCCTTCGTCAGAAGAACCCCAAGGTCACCGCCCATCGCGACCTCGAGACCTTCATCTACGCCGTGGCGGATGAGGCGCCCATTGACGTTCACACCCAGTGGGACTTCCTCGGCTGGCTTCGCGACTGCGGCTTCTCGGTGAACGACCACGCCGCGCGCTGCACCTCCGCCGCCGAGGTTCATGCCTACTGCGAGGATGCCCTCGCGCACCGCGACGACCTCGACTACGACATTGACGGCGTGGTCGTGAAGGTGGACTCCTTTGCCTCTCAGGAGGCGCTCGGCTTCACCGCGCGCGCCCCGCGCTGGGCCATCGCGTTCAAGTTCCCGCCCGAGGAGAAGCGCACCGTCCTGCGCGAGATTCGCGTGCAGGTGGGCCGCACCGGCGTGCTCACGCCCGTCGCCGAGTTCGACCCCGTGACCGTGGCCGGCTCCACGATCGCTCGCGCGACGCTCCACAACGTCGACGAGATCGCCCGCAAGAACGTCCGCGTGGGCGACACGATCGTGGTCCATAAGGCCGGTGACGTCATCCCCGAGGTGGTGGGGCCCGTGCTGGAGCTGCGTCCCGAGGGAGCGCCCGAGTTCCACATGCCCACGACCTGCCCCTCCTGCGGAAGCCCCGTCGTGCGGGAGGAGGGCGAGGTGGCCTACCGCTGCGTCTCCATCGACTGTCCCGCGCAGGCCGTGGAGCGCCTCATCCACTGGGGCAGCCGTACGGCCATGGACATCGACGGCCTGGGAGACGAGATCGTCGCCCGCATGGTGGAGCAGGGGCTTCTCGCCGACGTGGCGGACTTCTACGACAAGCTCACCGAGAAGGACCTCGCGGAGGTCTGGACCGGCCGTCAGGCCGTGGACGGCTCGGACATCGTGGTGGGCCCGGTCATTGCCGCAAAGATCATGGCGCAGGTCGTGGAGTCAAAGGGCCGCGGCCTCGCGCGCGTCCTCTTTGGCCTGGGCATCCGCCACGTGGGTGCCACCGTGGCGCGCCAGCTCGCGGGGCACTTTGGCTCCATGCAGGCGCTCGCCGCGGCCAGCGAGGACGACATCGCCCAGGTGGACGGCATCGGTCCCAAGATTGCCGCAAGCGTGCGCGGGTTCTTCTCCGTCAAGAAGAACGTGGCGGTTGTGGAGCGCCTGCGCCAGTCGGGTGTGGTCCTGGAGGAGGAGCGTCGTGAGCCCGAGCGCCCGCAGACGCTCGCGGGCCTCACCTTCGTGCTCACGGGCACGCTCGAGCACCACACGCGCGACGAGGCGAAGGCGGCACTTCAGGCCCTTGGCGCCAAGGTCACCGGCTCGGTCTCCAAGAAGACGAGCTACGTCGTGGCGGGGGAGGCGGCAGGCTCCAAGCTCACCAAGGCCGAGAGCCTCGGCGTCCCCGTGCTCGACGAGGCTGCCCTCGACCTCATCCTCGAGACGGGCGGGCTGCCGGAACAATCGGGGAATGGCGCAGGGTTCAGCGCATGAAACGAAAGGCTCGCATGTTGCTTGCAGATGCTCGACCCAACTACGGCCGCATTGACTTTGAGGGCCTGCCTAACACGCGTGACCTCGGCGGGCTTCCCGGTGCTGACGGCGCGCGCGTGCGCCGCGGCCTGCTCCTTCGCTCGGGCACGCTCTACTTTGCCACCCGCGCGGACTGCGAGCGACTCCAGGAGGATTATCACCTTCGCACTGTGGTTGACCTGCGCGGCGAGGACGAGCTCGTGGAGTATCCCGACGGCATGGAACGCCTTCCCGGCGTGCGCTACGTCCACGCCGATGCGCTCAAGGGCACCGTTGCGGGAATCTCACAGAACGCCGAGGCCCGCGCGCAGCTCGAGGCGGCCCGCGACAACGACGATGACCCCGCGAGCTTCATGGAGATGGTCTACCCGCACATCCTGCTGGGGGAGTCGGGCATAGCTGCCTACCGCGCGCTCCTGCGCTGCGTCCTCGAGACCACCGATGGCGCCGTCCTCTGGCACTGCCACTTTGGGCGCGACCGCTGCGGCATGGCGAGCCTGCTCGTCGAGTCGGTTCTCGGTGTGCCCGAGGCTTCGATGGAGAAGGACTACCTCGCCACCAACCGCTTCAACCCAGATCCGGCAGACGAGCGCACGGATGCCAACCCGCGCTTCATTCGCGCTGCGGTGGCGGCGGTGACGCGCGAGTTCGGCGGCGTTATGGGCTACGTGCACGAGGCGCTGGGCATCACGGACGCGGAGGTCGCCGAGCTGCGGGCCCGCTACCTCGAGCCGGCGGCGCGCCAGTAGGCGCGTCCCCAAACATGAGGCTGTGGCACGTTCTTCTCGCTTATGTGTGCCACAGCTTCGATTTTAGGGACAAATTGAGGGACTCTCGTGCCACAGCCTCGCTTTCGGGGACGCTCGCTGGGCGCCCCTACCACAGCCCTGCATTCCGGGACGTAGCGCGAGAAGGACCACCACCTCACATGGGCGCGTTCTGACGGCGCCAATCGCGCGGCGAGACGCCGTAGACGCCCTTGAACGCGCGCGAGAAGTGCAGCTGATTGGGATAGCCCACGGCGCGCCCCACCTCGCCAACAGGCAGTGCGGTGAGCTTGAGCAGCTCGGACGCCTTGGACATGCGGTACGCGATAAGGTACTGCTGGGGGGACTTGCCCGTTGCCGCCTTGAAAACCTTGCCGAAGTAGCTTCGGTTGAGGCCGGCGTGCTTGGCGATGTCCTCCACGGTGATGTCCGTCTGATAGCTCTCCTTGATGAATTCGATGGCCTCACGGATGTAGAAGCCCTGAATCTTGCTCGCGGCCGGCTCGGAGGGTCGGTCGACGGACCCGAGGAGATAGTCGAGAAAGAGGTAGGTGTGCCCGATGAGGTGGAGCGTCGAGGCGTCGCGGTGCGCCACGAGGTAGCGCATCTCCTCAACCATGCGGGCGCGCCGATTGCTTGAGAGCGAGCGATAGATGGGCGAGGAGGGCGTCATGCCCGCCTGCTCGAGCTCGTCGGCAACGCGGATGCCGTCAAACTCCACCCAGATGTACTCCCAGGGGTCGTCAAGATCGGCAACATAGGTGTTGACCTGGTTGGGGAAGATGAGAAATCCCTCGCCCTCGGAGAGGCGGTGGTCGCTCTTCACGCCGTTCTCGTCCGTCGACATGAGCAGCCCGCGTCCCGAGATGATGTAGTGGAAGAGAAAGTGACTGCGGCGCGCGGGCCCAAAGGCGTGGCCGGGCTCGCATGCCTCGCGGCCATATTGGTAGGGCATCAGGTCAACGTAGTGAGCATGAGGAAAGGTCGAGAACTCGAGCTCGTGTGCCGACATGGGAACCTCCTGGATCCTGGTGCCCGAAAACTCCTTACAATACATGACGCATTTTGTATAGTTTAGCGCATTTCAGACATATACAATTCGACATGAGAGCGTATGAAGGTAAATAGAAAAAGCTCATGTTGAAATCGATTTCACGTTTCAGCAGTTGACGAACAATGCGTCTACCTGCAGAAATGTAAATCGATGAAACCGTTTGTCCGAAAAAATCAACCGTCCGGCGAAACAGCCATTTTGGATAAACGGATACGCCATGCGTATTACCAGCAGAAACAAGAAAAGAGATATAACGCATACCAAAGTAAGTATATTTTTGCGCAAATACGTCAACCTACAATTAAGCCCAACGTAAGGTGGGGCCCGAGCCGTCGTGTGCGCGCGGCGGCGGGGCAGGGAGAAAGGTTGCGCAATGGCGAGCCTCACACTCGAACACGTAGGCAAGAAGTACCCGAACGGCTACGAGGGGGTGAAGGACTTCAACCTTGAGATCGCTGACAAGGAGTTCATCATCTTCGTCGGCCCGTCCGGCTGCGGCAAGTCAACGACGCTGCGCATGATCGCCGGCCTCGAGGACATCACCTCCGGTACCCTCAAGATCGACGGTCGCGTGGTCAACGACGTCGAGCCCAAGGACCGCGACATCGCGATGGTCTTCCAGACCTACGCCCTCTACCCGCACATGACGGTCTACGAGAACATGGCCTTCCCGCTGAAGCTCCGCAAGGTTGACTCTGACACCATCGACAAGGCCGTTCGCGAGGCCGCCCGTATCCTCGACCTCGAGAAGCTCCTCGACCGCAAGCCCTCCGCCCTCTCCGGCGGCCAGCGCCAGCGCGTTGCCATGGGCCGCGCCATCGTCCGCGCCCCCAAGGTCTACCTCATGGACGAGCCCCTCTCCAACCTTGACGCCAAGCTTCGCGTCCAGATGCGCGCGGAGATCTCCAAGCTGCACGACCGCCTCGGCGCCACGATCATCTACGTCACGCACGACCAGACCGAGGCCATGACGCTCGGCACCCGCATCGTCGTCATGAAGGACGGCGTCATGCAGCAGGTGGACACCCCCACCAAGCTCTACAACGAGCCCTGCAACCTCTTCGTTGCCGGCTTCATCGGCTCCCCGCAGATGAACTTCATCGACGTGGCGGTCACCGAGAAGGGCGCGGGCGTGGCTCTCACCTTCGGCGCCAACACGATCACCCTCACCGGCCCCAAGGCCGACGCCCTCAAGAAGGGCGGCTACGTGGGCAAGGTCGTCATCATGGGCATCCGCCCGGAGGACGTCGTCGAGGAGCACGAGTACGCCGAGGGCCGCACCCTCTCCGAGACCTTCCCGGCCACCGTCACGGTCTACGAGCTGCTGGGCTCCGAGGCCATGATCTACGCCGACGTCGAGGGCGGCCAGATCTCCGCGCACCTCTCCGCCACGAGCGCCGTTCGCACCGGCGACAAGATCAACTGCTCCGTCGACCTCGCCAAGATTCATCTCTTCGACAAGCAGTCCGAGCTCGCCATCGCCCACTAGGGAAGGAGGAGCAGAGCAAATGAGAAGAACACTGACACGTCGCTCGTTCCTCGGCCTCGGGGGGGCAGCCGCCGCTGCGGTCGCAGGCCTTTCTCTCGCGGGCTGCGAGGGCGAGCGCTCTGACGGCAGGACCGAGATCGAGTTCGTCTCCTACAAGCGCGAGGCCGTGAGCATCTTCGAGGCCCTCATGGCCGAGTTCAACGAGACCAACGATCACATCTACCTCAACTTCACGAGCCCCAACGACGCCGTCACCATCATGAAGACGCGCTTCGTCCGCGAGGACTACCCGGATGTCGTGGCCATCGGCGGCGACGCCTCCTACGCCGACTTCGTGGACTCAAACATCCTGGCGGACGTCACCGAGTATCCCGGCATGGAGAAGGTCCAGCCGGCCTACCAGGAGATCATGAAGAGCGTCACCTACGTTCCCATGGACGGGATCTACGGCGTCCCCTACATCGCCAACGCCGCGGGCATGCTCTATAACAAGGACATGTTCGCCGAGAAGGGCTGGGAGCTCCCGACCACCTGGGAGGAGTTCTGCGACCTCTGCGACCAGATTAAGGCCGAGGGCGAGGTCCTGCCGCTCTACCTGGGCTTCCTTGACACCTGGACGATCCTCTCGCCGTGGAACTCCATGCTCGTGGAGCTTGTTCCCTCAGACCACATCCGCAAGGTCAACGCGGGCGAGGCCAAGTTTGCCGACTATTACCGCGAGCCCGCCGAGAAGCTCCTCAAGCTGCTGGAGTACGGCGAGGACGGCCCCATGGCCTACAGCTACGAGGACGCCTGCACCGCCTTTGCGCGCGGACAGTCAGCGATGTTCCCGTGCGGCTCCTTCGCCGTGCCGCAGATTCTCTCTGCCAACCCGGAGATGAACATCGGCCTGTTTGCCATGCCTGCCTCGAGCAATCCCGACGACCGCATCGTGGTCTCCGGCGTCGACCTGTGCTGGAACATGCTGGCCGCCAAGGAGGAGCACCGCGAGCAGATCTACGAGGTCATCGACTTCCTCAACGAGCCTGAGAACCTCCAGATCTACTGCGACGACCAGAAGGCCATCCCCTGCATCGAGGGCGACTTCACGCTCGACCCGCTCTTCGACGACATCCAGAGCTTCCTGGACGAGGGCAAGGTCATCGACTACCCCGACCACTCCTATCCCTCCGGAATGGCGTGCGACGCCCAGCTCCAGGCCTTCCTCATGAACGGGGACGTGGACGCGTTCCTCGCCAACTGGGACAACCTCTGGCAGCGCTACAACAAGACAGTCATCCGCAAGTACGCGGAGTACATGGAGAACCAGGGATAAGGAGGGAAACACATGGCAAGCACCGCTGTATCAAAGGCGGGATCTGACAGGAACCGTACCTTCCTCGCAATCCTGATCCCTGTTCTGATCCTGTTCGTCGCGTTCAACACGATTCCGCTGCTCACGGGCTTCTTCTACAGCTTCACCGACTCCAAGGGCTACGGCGC
>DXAB01000124.1 GCA_019117265.1 Candidatus Olsenella pullicola | reverse complement strand
GAATGGGATAGAAGGAAAGTTGATGATAGCTCAAAAACGAATGGAGCGCAATACCGTAAAGGTAAAGGATTTGAAAATTGGTGCAGAGTATCTCAATAAAAACGGTGAACACTGGATTTATATGGGGCGATTTGACGCCTATAAGCATATGTATCATTTTGATGGAAAGGTTTTTGAAACATATCGCAAACTAGATCAGTATTATCGAATGAGCTTTCAAAATACTCGTTCCAACGTTTCTAATAAGCTGCATTACGAATATAAACCTGGCAACGCCGGCAAGTGAGGCGCAGCATGCGGCCGTGCTCGCCGGCGTCGTTGGGGTAGAGGATCGTGGAGATGGCCTCGACGTCGGAGCGGAACTTGTTGGCACGGGCGTAATCGCCGGCGTTGAAGGCGTCGAGGTCAAAGTCCTCGGTGTAGGGCTCGGCAGACCACAGGCGCAGCTTGTTCACGACCTTGCCGCCGTAACCGATGATGGGCACGTCATACGGCACGGCGCGGACGATCTCGCCGCCCTCCTGGGTGAACCAGAACTTGCCGTTCTCCTCGTGGCGCACGACCTGCCCGCCAAAGCGGACGAGCACGGAGCTGCCGTCCTTGCGGGTCTCCCAGGGGAAGCCGTTGGCGAGCCAGTTGTCCGTGCGCTCGACCTGGCGGCCGCCCTCGATGTACTGGCGGAAGAGGCCGTAGCGGTAGCGCATGCCGTTGCCGTAGCCGGCAATGCCCTCGTGCGCCATGGAGTCGAGGAAGCACGCGGCAAGACGGCCGAGGCCGCCGTTGCCGAGACCCGGGTCGACCTCCTGGCGGCAGAGCTCCTCGAGGCTTGAGCCCATCTCCTTGATGCCGTCAGCCACGAGGTCGCGGATGCCAAAGTTGATGAGGTAGTTATCGAGCAGGGGACCGAGAAGGAACTCGAGGGAGAAGTAGTAGACCTTCTTGGCTCCCTTGGGGTGAGACTGCGGGAAGATGGCGCGACCCT
This sequence comes from Candidatus Olsenella pullicola, assembly GCA_019117265.1. GTDB lineage: Bacteria > Actinomycetota > Coriobacteriia > Coriobacteriales > Atopobiaceae > Thermophilibacter > Thermophilibacter pullicola. Next base: position 12,400 of record DXAB01000124.1, on the reverse strand, counting down.
TGTTGGCGATAAGCTCGGCGAGCGCGAAGAAGCGCTCGTGGTCAGCAAGGTCCTCGAAGGGCGTGCCGTAGCGGGCCACGCACTCCTCGCGGTACTGCTCGATGAAGTCCTGCTGAGTCTCAAAGATCTTGTCGTTAGTCAAAATTGCTCCTAGCTCCTGGCGACACGTACACGGCGCGCGCGAGCGCGCGCGGCGGGGTCGACGTCGCGGTCCCGACCCCGGCGTTAAGGGCCGCCCGCAGGCGGCCCCCTTAAGCTTACTCCGTCGAAGCCTTCTTCTTCGCGGCAGTCTTCTTTGCTGACGTCGACTTTACCGCCGCGGTCGTCTTCTTGGCCGCGGGCTTCTTGGCGGGCGCCTTCTTTGCCGCAGGCTTCTCGGCCGCCTTAGCGGCGGTCTTCTTTGCCGGGCGGCGCAGCGAGCCGGTCCTCTTGAGGACCATGCCCGCGAGCGGCGGGACGCGCACGACGATGGACTGCTCGCGGCCGTTCCACGGCTCGTCCTGGCACTTGAGCTTGCCCACGTTCACAACGCCGGAGCCGCCGTAGCGCTCGTCGTCGGAGTTGAAGAGCTCCTCGTAGACGCCCCACTCGGGCACGCCCATGCGGAAGTCCTCGCGCGCGTTGACGTCAAAGTTGATGAGGATGACGAGCTCGTCGCCCGCCTTCTCGCCGCGGCGGATGAAGGTGACGATGGACTGCTCGGCGTTGTCCGCGTCGATCCACTCAAAGCCCTCGGACTCAAAGGCGCGCTGCCACAGGGCCGGGTGATCGTTGTAGAAGCGGTTGAGGTCCTTGACGAAGAGCTGCTGGTGACGGTGGGTCTCGTACTGCTCCGCAAGGAAGTACTGGATACCCTCGTAGTAGCGCCACTCGATGAACTGGGCGATCTCGTTGCCCATGAAGTTGAGCTTGCCGCCGGAGTGCGTCATCTGGTAGAAGGCGAGCGCCCTCATGCCGGCGAACTGGCGCCAGTAGTCTCCCGGCATGCGCGTGATGAGCGAGCACTTTCCGTTGACGACCTCGTCGTGGGAGAGCGGCAGGATGAAGTTCTCGTTGAACTGGTACATCGTGGAGAACGTGAGCATGCGGTGGTTGCCGGGGCGCCACGGGAAGTCGGTCTGCATGTAGTGCAGGGTGTCGTTCATCCAGCCCATGTCCCACTTGAAGTGGAAGCCGAGGCCGCCGTCCTCGGGCGGGTAGGTCACGAGCGGCCAGGCGGTGGACTCCTCGGCGATCATCATGACGTCGGGGTGCTCCTGGCCCATGACCGTGTTGGTCTGGCGGATGAACGCGGAGGCGTCGAGGTCCTCCTCGGTGCCCTTCTCGTTGAAGCGCTTCTGGCCGGGGTCGTCGATGCCGAAGTTCATGTAGAGCATCGAGGAGACGCCGTCCATGCGGATGCCGTCCGCGTGGAAGAGATTGGCCCAGAAGAGGGCGTTGGAGACGAGGAAGCTGCGGACCTCGCCGCGACCGTAGTGGAACTGGTGGGTGTTCCAGTTGGGGTGGATCTTGTGCTCGTAGAGCATCTCGCCGTTGAAGTTGGCGAGGCCCTCGGAGTTGGCGCAGAAGCCGCCGCAGACCCAGTCAAAGATCACGCCGATGCCGGCCTTATGGCAGGCATCGATGAAGTGCATGAACTGCTTGGGGTCGCCGTAGCGAGAGGTCGCGGCGTAGTAGCCCGTGGGCTGGTAGCCCCAGGATCCGTCGAAGGGGTGCTCGTTGACGGGCATGATCTCAATGTGGGAGTAGCCCATGTCCTTGACGTAGGCAACGAGCTCGTCGGCCAGGTCGTCGTAGCTGTAGACCACGCCGCGCTGCGCGGGGAACGGGTCGCCGGGACCGGGGTAGGTGCCGTCGGGGCGCGGCTCGCCCTGCGGCTCGTCCCCATGGCGGCGCCAGCTGCCCAGGTGCACCTCAAAGATGTTGAGCGGCTCCTTGAACATGTCGCGCTTGGCGCGGTTCTTCATGTAGGTGCCGTCACCCCACTTGTAGCCGTTGAGGTCGAAGGTGCGCGACGCGGTGCCCGGGACCTTCTCGGCGTAGAAGCCGTAGGGGTCCGCCTTGTAGAGCTTGTCGCCCTTCTTGGTGACGATGAGGTACTTGTAGAGGGCGCCGTCCCCCATGCCGGGAACAAAGCCCTGCCAGATGCCACCGGTCTCGCTCTCGGTGAGGGGGTTTGCGCCCTCGTCCCAGCCGTTGAAGTCACCGATCACGTGAACGCTCTGCACGTCGGGCGCCCACACGGCAAAGTGATAGCCGTGCGTGCCGTCGTCGGCGACGGCGGGGTGCGCGCCCATCTTCTCGTAGCTCCGGTACCACTCGCCACGAGCGAAGAGGAACAGGTCGTCGTTGCTCAGGTAGAGAGTGCTGTCGAGAGTTTCCATGTCTCACTCCTCGGTGGTCTTGCGCCACGCCCTCCGCGTGGGCATTCCGGCGTGGGAGGTCCACGCGCAGAACAACATCCATTGTGAGCGTTTCGTCAACCTGGTGTCCACGAAAAACCCGCGAGCGTGCGCGCAGGCGCGGCGAGAAGGCCAACGGGCACCGCTTGCAGCGCTTGGTTGACGCGCGACACAGAGGAGCCCCGGCTCCCTGCGCGGGAACCGGGGCCCAGCGTCCACGTGACGGCCTCCGCTTTGTACCCGGTACAACCGGGCGCCTTCAGGCTAGTAGTTGATCGCCTGCTCCTCGAAGTAGGCGCGCGGGTGGTTGCACACCGGGCAGACCTCGGGGGCCTCGGGGCCAACGTGCAGGTGACCGCAGTTGCGGCACTTCCAGACCTTGACGCCCGGGCGCGCGAAGACCTCGCCCTTCTCCACGCGCTCGGCGAGCTTGAGGTAGCGCTCCTCGTGGTGCTTCTCCACCTCGCCGACCATGCGGAACCTGGCGGCGATCTCGGTGAAGCCCTCGGCCTCGGCGGTCTCGGCAAAGCCCTTGTACATGTCGGTCCACTCGTAGTTCTCGCCCGCCGCGGCGTCCTTGATGTTGGTCAGGGTGTCGGGCACCTCGCCGCCGTGGAGGTACTTGAACCAGAGCTTGGCGTGCTCCTTCTCGTTGCCGGAGGTCTCGGTGAAGATCGCGGAGATCTGCTCGTAGCCCTCCTTCTTGGCCTTGCTCGCGTAGTAGGCGTACTTGTTGGTGGCCTGGGACTCGCCGGCAAAGGCTGCCTCGAGGTTCTTCTTTGTCTGCGAGTTCTCAAAGTCTACGGCCATTGGAGCTCCTCTCCCGTCCCCGGAGGGACCCTCGTTGCGCCGAGCCCGTGCCCGGCGTCTTGAACCTGGTGGCTACACGTGCCAGGCGCCGTTTTCCGAGCGGCAGAACCCCTCAGCCGAAAGCTCGTCAAGAAGGGCACGCACCTCGGGGGCGCTTAGGGCACTTCTACCCGCTTTCTCCTCCTCGCTTGCAAGCTCCGCGCAGATTGTCCCAAAGTCCGCGCCAGCGGGGCCGTCCCCCCGGTGGGCGAGAAGAACGCGCAGCAGCTCGGCGCGCTTCTGCCGGTGCGAGCCCTCAAAGCGCGACTGGCGCGTGTGCCCGCGCGAGCGGCGCGACGGGTTGGGGACGGTGCGCTTGAGGTAGGCGCCGTAGTCGAGAAGGGCGTAGTACCAGGTTCGCGGGTCGTCCGCGGGGTCGCTCGCGTCCGCGGGGCAGGTCGCGTCCACCAGCGGGACGAGCGCGCGGTCGGAGACCCCCTCCTCACCCGGGAAGAGCTCGTGGAGAAAGACCGCGCGCACGTTGGTCTCCAGGTAAACGGCGTGCAGGTCAAAGGCAAAGGCAAGAATCCCGGCGGCCGTCGCGGGGCCTACGCCGGGAAGCGCCGTGAGGGCGCGGGCGTCCGCAGGGAGCGCGCCGCCACCCTCGGCGATGGCGTGGGCGGCGCGGTGCAGCGCCAGGGCGCGCCGGTTGTATCCAAGTCCCTGCCACTCCTCGAGCACCTCGGCCGGACTCGCCGCGGCGAGCGCCGCCACGGTGGGAAAGCGCTCGAGCCAGCGCTGCCAGCGGCCGTCCACGCGCGTGGTCTGCGTCTGCTGGAGCATCACCTCGGAGATCCAGATCTCGTATGGGTCGCGCGTGCGGCGCCACAGGAGGTCGCGGTAGAGCTCGCGGCCGCGGGTCAGGACAAGCGACCTAAAGGCATCGAGCTCGGAAGGGGAGAATCCGGGGACCGCGCCGGCGGCGCCCTCGGGCGCGCGGGCCATCTAGCCGAGGCCCTTCTCGGCAAGGGCGCGGGCGGTGGCATCGTCCACCAGGGAGAAGGTGCCCTCAAAGACCGGGGAGAGGCCCTTGGCCACAAGGTCATGCAGCGTCACGGACGAGAGGTACGACCTCAGCATCCGCTCCGCGTTGCACCAGACCGGCGAGAAGTGACACGAGGCGCGGTTGGGGCACGGCGCACCGTCGTCCGCGGGGTCAAGACAGCCCGAGAGGATCACGGGGCCCTGAACGGCCTCGACGAGCTGCAGCAGCGTGGTCTGCCTTGGGTCGACGGAGAGGCGCATGCCGCCGCTCGCGCCGCGCGTGTTCTCCACGATGCCCGCCACGGCAAGGTCATGCTGGATCGAGCGGGCAAACGAGTACGGCACGCCGTTCTCACGCGCCGCCGTGCGAACGGAGATGACCCCGTCGGGGTTGGCAACGAGCGCCGCCAGCATGCGCAGCGCATAGTCGGTCTTCTTTGAGATGTCCATCGCTTTCCTCCCCTTGCGCCGCGCGGCTAGCGGTCCCAGTCCAGAATGGCCCAGCCCGCCCGCTTGGCGGCGACGACGAGCGTCTTGCCGGGACACACTGCAAAGGGCTGCTCGGCGCGGGCGAGAAGGTCGGCGTCGGTGTGATGGTCGGCGTAGGCGCGCTCGAGGCGCCAGCGGCCCTCCCCCAGGTGCTCGTCGCACCAGCGCACGACGGCTCGGTACTTCTCCTCCCCGGCAATCACGGGGCCATCGACCTCACCGGTGTACCTGCCGCCCGCGTCGCGCTCCATCTTTGTTGCCACGCAGGCGTCAGCGCCCATTATCTGGGCGCCGCGCTCCGCGATGGGCTCAAAGGTCGCCGAGACGAGCAGGACGAGCAAGCCCTCCTCGTGGCAGCGCGCCACCTCGGCGAGCGCCTTCGGACGATACCGCGGCACCAGGTCCTCGTCGTGAAAGCGTGCCATGATGGCGTCCACGTCTGCGGAATCGCGCCCCAGAAGCGAACCAAAGACCAGCTCGCGAGCCTCGCCCTGCCGGTAGGGCAGATGCAGCTTGTAGCGGACTCCCCACCAGCCGAGCCGCAGCAGGCGACCAAGTGGCATGAGCCCGTTGCGAAACAGGTACTGCGTGAAGAGCGAGCCGGACTGACCGTCGACGGAGGTCCCGTCGAAGTCAAAGACCGCAACGCCGCGCATGTGCTGCTCGTTGGGGCTAGGAGTCATTGCCGTACCGTCCTCGCGACTACGTAACGGGGATATGATACCGCGAAGTGAGCAATTGGGCACGGGCGAGCGGTTCGGTGGGCAGGCGCGCAATCTCGGCATGAAAAAGGGGTCCCGAAGGACCCCCAGTCAGTGCAATGGCGGGATGTAAGGGACTCGAACCCTCGACCTCCGACGTGACAGGCCGGCGCTCTAACCAGCTGAGCTAACACCCCGTTCGCCTTGCGCAGGGGTTATTCTTACATACCCGCGCGGCCGTGGCAAGGCCCAATTTCAAAAAAAGTTTCTCGCGGCGTGCGGGCGGGCCTGCGTGCACGATTCCTACACGAGCGCAACGTCGGTCGTAGCGCCGCCTGAATCGGTCACGCGCAGGGTGGAGCCGTCCAGGCTCACGCTCGCAACGTCGCCGGAGCCGCCCGCCTGGGCACCGTCCGGCCCCATGACAAAGCCGGGGTCCGAGTGGCCGTCAATCACGTAGCTGACCACGTCCCAGCCGCCGTCGCGGTTCTCGGGGACAAGCAGGATGTCCTGGTAGCGCACGAGACAGGCGGGCGTCCCCTCAACGAGGAAGAGCGTCGTGGCACTGCCGCCGGACGTCGAGCGCACCACCGCCCAGAGGCCGTCCTCCTGCTGCTGGAGCGCGTAGGTGCTCCCCCCGTAGGACATAGAGGCGCCCACGTCCACCTGGTCGGACTCGGAGTCTCTGTCCTCGGCGCCGGTTGACGTCTCGAGGTTCTGCTCGTTTTGGGCCTGCTCGGCCGCCTGGCGCGCCTGCTCGGCGGGATCGGGCACAAAGAGCGCCGAGACGCAGCGCGCAAGGAGAAAGACCAGCACAAGGAGAACGACGCCCAGGACAACGAGAAGGACCACGTTCTTGCCGCTGCGTTCCGGGCCCACCTCCGAGGCCTTAGCCTCGGGATGTCGCTCGAGGTAGCGCTTCGTGGCGCTGCGGCGAGCTCCGGCAGCCGCCTGGGCGGCGTTCTTTCGCGTGGTCACGCGGGCACCCTGCCCAGCATGGATGGTCGAGATCTTGTCATCGGGGGCAACGTCGCGAGCGGCGCGGCGGTCGCTTCGCGCCATGTGCCCCGCGGCGCGGGAGGGACGCTCGTTTCTAGCTGCTGTCATGGCGATCTCCTTTCGCGCGAGCCTAGACCTCGCGGCGGTTCTCGATGGCCCTGCCGAGGGTGACTTCATCGGCGTACTCGAGGTCGCCACCCACGGGCAGGCCGCTCGCCAGGCGCGACACGCGCACGCCCAGCGGCAGGATGACGCGCGCGAGATACGTTGCCGTGGTCTCTCCCTCAACGTCGGGGTTGGTGGCGAGAATGACCTCCTCGACCTCGTCGTCCGCAAGCCGCGCGAGCAGCTCGCGCACGTGGAGCTGATCCGGCCCGATCTTGTCCATGGGGCTGATCACGCCGCCCAAAACGTGATAGAGGCCTCGGTAGCTGCCCGTCCGCTCGATGGCGCTCACGTCGCGCGGCTCCGAGACCACGCAGATCTTGCTGCGGTCCCTCGAGCCGTCCGCGCAGACGTCGCAGGTGTCGCGCGTGGCATACGAGAAGCACACCGGGCAGAAGTGGACCTGCTGCTTGACCTCCAGGATTGCGCTCGCAAGGCGGCGCGCCTGCTCGGCGTCTGCCTCGAGCAGGTAGTACGCGATGCGCTGGGCGGACTTGGGGCCAATGCCCGGGAGCCTGCCCAGCTCATCGAGAAGGCGCTGCAGCGCGCGACCGTCGTTGATGGTGGCGTCCATCTGGAGGGTCCGCCTAGAAGAGGCCGGGGATGTTGAGGCCGCCGGTGATGGCGCTCATCTGCTGGCTCGCGGCCTGCTCGGCGGAGGCGAGGGCGTCGTTCACGGCCGCCATGATCATGTCCTGGAGCATCTCGGCGTCCTCGGGGTTGAGCACCTCTGGGTCGATGGTGAGCGAGGTGAGCTTCATGTCGCCCGTGGCCGTCACCTTGACGGCGCCGCCGCCCGCGCTCGCGGAGACCTCGGTGGCCGCGACCTTCTGCTGCGCGGCAATGAGCTGCTCCTGCATCTTGCGCGCCTGCTGAATCATCTGATTGCGGTTCATGCCGCCCATGTTGTATCCCTTGGCCATGACGTTCCTTTCGTTCGTGGTCTAAGCGCGTGTGGTGCCGGCAGAAGGACTACTCCTCGTCGTCGTCCCCGTCATCGACGGGCTCGTCGGTGAAGCCGGCGTCCTCTCCCGGGTCCCCATCATAGGCAAGCTCGGCTGCCGCGTCCTCGTCGGAGGTGGAAACCGCGGATTCAACGCTCACGGAGAGGGGCTGGCCAAAGGCGGCCGTGAGCATAGAGGCGATGTCGGCGAACTCGGGGCTCAGGTCTGGCCCCGCCTCGCCGCCGACCTGCTCAGGAGCGCTCGCCGCAACGTCGGGAGCGGGAGCGGGAACAGGAGCAGGGGGCTGGGACGGGGCGGGAGCCTCGGGTTCGGGAGCCTCGGGTTCAGGGGTCTCCTCGTAGGGGGTTGCGTCAGCGTCCGTGTAGGGAACGGGATCGGGCTCGGGAGCGTCCCAGGGCATGGGGTAGTCCGGGGCGGGCTGGGGCGCAGGAGCGGGTGCGGGGGCAGGCGCCGGGGCCGGGGCAGGCGCCGGGGCCGGAACCGGGGCCGGCGCGGGCGCGGTTCTCGCCTGGTCGGCGCGGGAGATGGCCTGGTTGGCGAGGCTCGACTCAACGTAGACCACCGTGCGCGGGCCAAACGCCATCGTGACCACGGGGTCAACGCTCGCGCGAACGTCCGAGCGCTCGAGCATCTTTGCCGCAAAGCGCGAGCCCTTGGGGAGCGAGACCATGAGCCTCTCGCCATCGTCGGACACCGCGGTCGACGAGAGGAGCAGCGAGCCCTTGGCGGGCATCTGCGCCACGAGCTGGTCGACGACCTGCTTCCAGGTGCGCTGGAGGTTGCCGTTGCTGAGGCCGCCCCCGTCGCCCCCGCGAGCTCCCCCTGCCGCTTGCCGCTCGCCGCCGCGCGGCTCGGGCTCCGGGGCGGCAGCGGGCTCGCCGCTCTTCTCGGCGTGCCCGGGAGCCGGCGCGGCCGCCACACTCGATTGGGACTGAGGGGCAGCCGGAATCGTTGGGGTCGGCCGCTCGAGGGGCTTCTCGGCTGTTGGGGCGGCGCTTGTGCGGGCTCCGGGGGTGGCGAGAACGGCCACCTGGCGCTCGAGGTCGGCCGCGCGGGCGGCGAGGGACTCGAGCGTGAGGTCCGTGGCGGGGCGCGCTATGCGCGTGAGGGCAATCTCCAGAACGAGGCGCTGGTTGGTGGCGGTGCGCATCTCGCTCGAGGCGTCGCCCAGAACGGTGAGCACGTGGGCGAGGCGGTCGGTGGAGCCAAATGCGGCCGCCTCGGTGCGGAGCGCCTCAAGCTCCTCCCCACGAACGGCGACCACGTCGTCGGCGCTGGGCACCGCCGCCACAACGTAGACGTCGCGCACGTGGGCTGCCAGCTCGCGCGTGAACTGCAGCAGGTCGCGACCGGCATCCGCCAGCTCGGCGACCTCGGCAAAGAGCGCGGGCACGTCCCGGCGCGCCATCGCACGGGAGAACTTTCCCAGCACCGCGCCCGAGACCTCGCCGAGAAAGTCCGTGGCAGCCGCCATGTCGATGCTGCCGGCACCAAAGACGGAGAGCTGCTCCAGGGTGGTGAGGGCGTCGCGCATGCCACCGCGGGCGTGGCGGACGACGAGCTCGAGGGCTGCCTCGTCGTAGGTGAAGCCCTCCTGCTTGCACACGTAGGCCAGGTGGGCCTGCATCTCGTCGTTGCCGATGGCGTGGAAGTCAAAGCGCTGCACGCGGCTGAGGATGGTGGCCAGGATCTTCTGAGGGTCGGTGGTACACATGATGAAGACCACGTGCTCGGGCGGCTCCTCGAGCGTCTTGAGCAGGGCGTTGAACGCCTGCGTGGTGAGCATGTGGACCTCGTCGATGATGTAGACCTTGTAGCGGCCCATCGTGGGCGCGTAGTTCACGCGTGAGATGATCTCCTCGCGGACGTTGTCCACGCCGGTGCGCGAGGCCGCGTCGAGCTCTATGACGTCCGGGTGCTCGCCCGCGGCGATGAGCTGGCACTGCTCGCAGGTGCCGTCGGGGAGGGCCGCTGGGGCCTTCTCGCACATGAGCGCCTTTGCCAGGATGCGCGCCATCGTGGTCTTGCCGGTGCCTCGCGGGCCGCAGAACAGGTACGCGTGGCTGGTGCGTCCCTCGAGCACGGCGCGCTTGAGGGTCTCGACCACGTGGGCCTGGCCCACGACCTGCTCGAACGTCTGCGGACGGTACTTGGTGTACAGCGATTCCATGCGGCCTCCGATGGGCGGGATACTGACCTTCCAGTATACCCGCGCCGTCGGACGCGGGACGTTGCCCCACAGGTTCTTCTCGGGCCCATGAGACGGCGCGAGAATCCCGCCGAACGCGCCGGGCTGATATTGGGCGGCGCCTCGGCGATCTCACGCCTGCTTGCGGTCTCAAGGCGCGACGCATGGCAGGCAGTCAGCTACCCGCGGGGACGATACCAGGCGAGGAGCTCGTCGGCGGCATCTGTGGGGAGGTCGCGCAGGTAGAGGCCATCCGTATCGCTCGTCGCGGTGCGCACGGAGAGTGTGGCCACGCCGGCGCGGCGCTGGAGCGGGTTGGCGCGCACCTCCATGCGCTGAAGGCGGGCGCGGGGCGCAATCACCGTGAGCCGCGTGAGGCCACCGGTAACGAGCACCAGTTCCTGGGCGGTATGGCCATAGCGCGCCGCACGCCAGGCGCGCAGCGCGTCAACGACGAACCCCGCGAGGAGCACCACGCTCAGAACGCCCGCGGCCACGAGCAATGGCTCCAGCAGCCACACCGCGCTCTCAAGCAGGCCGGAGAGGCCGAAGATCCACGCCGCTCCGCCCGCGATCGAGGCCGCGAACGGCCACCAGATCACCGCGCGCACCACGGCGCGCCGACGCGCGACCGGGCCCAGGCGCCCCAGCTCCACGCTGCCAAGGACGCCCGCGTAGTCAGGCAGGACCTCGGCGAGAAACGCGTCAACCTCATCCACGCGGATGAACGGGTGCAGAAGCACGCTTCCCGAGGACTCGCCGTCCTTCTCGCCGGGCGCGGCAACCACCTGCGCGGCGACCTCGGCATACCCGGTGACCTGGCGGATGATGCCCTGGCGCACCGCCACGTGCTGCACACGCCCGGCGACGAGCGCGCGCGACGAGCGCGAGAGCAGGCCGTGCTCAACCACAACGCGATCCTCGAAGCGATCGACGCGATACCCCGCGTAACGCACGAGGTTGACCACAAACGAGACCGCTGCGCCCAAAAGCAGCGCGATGGCGAGAAACGCCAGGACCGCGGGCACAATGGCTGGGGAGATGCCGGCCATGAGCTCGTCACCTCTGCCAGCCACGTCGAGCAGCCCCCACTCTATGAGCTGGTTTGCCCCGTTGACAAGGAGAATCACGAGCGCCGCGGCCTGGCTGCCCGCGCTCATCTGCGACGCCGCGGCAAGGGCAAGCTCGCGGCCCGTGAGCGAGAAGGTGGCGAGCGGGCACTCGCCTGCCGGCGAGGCGTCCTTCTCGCCCGCCTCGGGCTGCCCGCCGACGGCGCGCCTTCTGCGGAACAGCTCGGCGCGAAGGACGTCGGCCTCTCCCGCGCGGAGCCCAGAGATCTTGGAGGCGTCTCCCTCCGAGGCCGCCGCACCCGTGTCCAGATCAAGCGTCATGAGGCCAAAGAGGCGGTCGAGCAGCGACGAGTTCATCGAGACCGTGTGGATGTGCTCGTAGGGGATCGTGAGGCTGTGACGGCTGAACGGCCCCCAGCCCAGGCCCCAGCACAGACGGACGCCCTCGGCCGTGAGCTCCCAGGTCCTGGCACGCCAGATGGCAAAGCTCGGGAGCAGGCACACCGCGAGGATGACGGCGGCGGCCAGGATCAGCCTGGCAATCGTCCCGAGATCGCCGGCAAAGAAGTCTCCCGCCAGGCCAAGCGCCACGAGCGTCACGATGCCCGACGCCATCTTGAGCGCGTCGACGAGCGCCGAGAGCGGGTTGGCGCGATGCGTTCCAAGAAGCGCCGTGGGAGTGGCGTCCTCCCTTTCAAAGAGCGAGCGCTCCGGGACGGTCAGTCGCTCGAGGTCCTTCTCCAGGCCGTCAGGCTCGGCGCTCGGCGCACCAGGCGCCGGCGGGCGGCCGTCCTTCTCGCCCCGTGCGCCCGCGCTCACACGTCCTCCTTGGCGAGGCGCGCGAGCTCGGCCACGCGGTCGCGCAGCTCATTGGCGTCGTCCTCCGCGAGGCCGGGGATCTCGAAGCTCTCGCCCGCCGTGGAGATGGTCACCGTGGCCAGGCCATGCGCGCGCAGGATAGGACCCTGCTTGGTCTGCACGTGCTGGACGCGAACGAGGGGCACGAGCACGCGCTTCTTGGTAAAGACGCCGTGGTAGAGGTCCACGTCGGTGGGCGTGACGTCATAGCGCCACGTTGCCATCTCAACGCGCGGGGAGATGAGGAGGTCGCCCACACAGACCAGCTCGACGATGCCGGCAACCAGATAGACCCAGAAGACGTCACCGCCTAGGCGGCGCACGATAAGCCAGGCAACAACGGCCAGAAAGGCCACCGCCACAATGCCAATGACGTCCGAGACGTACCACACGCGCAGCATGCGCGGATCAAGGCGGTGCGAGGGCAGGCTACTCACGAGACTCCTTCTGTCGCGGGGCGGAATCATTATCGCACGCGCGCCGTCCGACGCCCCCGAGGAGAGCGACGGGCGGTCTACACCCGCCGTGAGGAAAATAACGCGGTTTGGGTTCCTGAAAATGCCTCGAATCGGCACAAAAGCCCAGTTGGCTACTTTTTTGGCTTATAGGACAAAATGTGTGTCCGGCTAGTCCCAGTCCATCCGGTAGGGCCCCGAGTGGTGGAGCTCCGACCACACGGCGGCGTCGCCCCACCGCGGGATGGTCCCCTCTAGCCTCTGCCGCCCGCCCA
>DXAB01000123.1 GCA_019117265.1 Candidatus Olsenella pullicola | reverse complement strand
CGAGCGCGGATATAAGCGCTGGCGATAAGACGGTATGGCAGGGAGTGGCGGCTATAGGGGCATGGCCTTCTCGCGCGCACGCATGGGCTGCGGCAGGGGTGGCAGTTTGGGACGGGCGCGTAACCTGAGCGGCGATTGATAGAACCGTTCGGGAGGTGCGCCGTGGAGGGTCTGGATAGCGATTACTGGGTGCCGGAGCATGTGAGGGAGTGGCTGCGGGGGCTGGGGTTCACGCTGCCGCTGGAGGACATGGAGCCTCATATTCGCGCCTGGGATCAGTGGATGAGGGCGCTCGGGGACTTCTATAGCTACAAGGACACCGACGGCGTGGGGCGCGTGTACGAGGTGCACCGGCGCTCGATCCACCCGGCGATGCGGGTGTGCCGCGAGTGGGGCTCTCTTCTCCTCAACGACAAGACGCAGGTGGCGTGCGACGACCAGGCGTGCACGGACTGGCTCGCGGCGTGGATGGCTCGGACGGGGTTTCTCGCGAGCGCGCAGGAGTGCGTGGTGAGGGCGTTCGGCCTGGGGACGGGCGCGTGGGCGCTCTGGGTGGACGCGGGCGCGGGCGAGGTTCGCGTGCGGCGCTACGACGCGCGGATGGTGGTGCCGCTCACGTGGGACGAGGAGGGCGTGACGGAGTGCGCGTTCGTCACGCGGGCGTTCTGGCGGGGACGCGCCGTCGACCAGGTGCAGCTGCACCTCAAGGGTGCTGCCGACGCGTTCTTCTCGCCAAGCGAATCATCTGGAGGGGCTTCGGCGGTGGGTTCTTCTCGCCTAATGGACGATACGGGCGAGGGAACGTACCGGATCGTGACCGCCTGTTTCGACCGGGACGGCAACCGCGTCGAGCCGGAGGGCGTGTGCCCGGTGTACGAGACGGGTAGCGTCTGGCCGACCTTCTCGCTGGTGAAGCCCGCCATCGACAACACGCGCGTGGACATGAGCCCATACGGGCAGTCGGTGTTCGCGGACGCGGTGGACGCGATCCAGGCGGTCAACCTCTGCTACGACGCGATGATGTCGGAGATCGACAACGGCAAGATGCGCGTGTTCCTCTCGGACGTGATGTTCGACGTCGAGAGGGATGGAAAGGGCTCGCGCGTGTCGATCCCGTTCGGGCGGCAGGACTGCACCGTGTTCCGCAAGGTCATGAGCACGGAGGACACGATCCACGAGTTCGCGCCCACCCTGCGCACCGAGGCGCAGGCGCGGGCGTTCAGGGTGGCGCTGCAGACGCTCGGCGACCTCTGCGGCTTCGGCATCAACTACTTCGACCTCGAGAACGTCGGCTACGTGAAGACGGCCACGGAGGTGTCGGCGGACAACTCGGCGCTGATGCGCAACATCAGGAGGCACGAGCGCGCGCTCGAGGGCGCCATCGCGGGGATCTGCCGGGCGCTGCTGGCGGCGGAGCGCAGGCTCGGGGTGGAGCTGCCCGACGAGGGGCTCGTTCGCGTGACGTTCGACGACAGCATCATCACGGACACGACGGCGGAGAAGCGCCAGGACATGGACGAGGTGGCGGCGGGCCTTCTGGAGCCGTGGGAGTACCGCGCCAAGTGGCGCGGCGAGGACGAGGCGACGGCCCGCAGGGGCGCCGCCCGGTCGGGTCCATCCGCCGCCGGGCTGGGGTGACGCCTCCGCCGGAAGCGGACGAGCGAGACAGCGCAGCAGCCCGGCTGCCGTAGCGGAGTGCGCGCCGCAGCGAGGGACCGACCCGCCCCTCGCGAAGGTTGACCAACATCAGGCCGCACCGGACGCGGAGGCTGTGTATGCGCGCGGTGCGAGCGACAGACGGCGGAGCCCGAAGCATGCGCCCGCCGCGAGGGGCGGACGGCGCAGCCGGCCGGACCGAGCCGGGCGCGATGCGAGGGCGCAGCCGGCTGGAGCGAGCCGCGGCGCAATACACAGCCGGAGCGGGCGGGGCGGCCGTGGGGCCGGTTCACGCGCGAGGGGCGGGTCGGGCCCGAGCCGTGCGCGCGACGGAGCGGAGGCGGGCGGGCTGCGGACAACCCTCGATGCGCAGCGGACGGCGGTGGCGGCGCCCCGGGTGGCGGCGGATGGCTCGACGTCCTTCTCGTCCTTCTCGTCCTTCTCGTCCTTCTCGTCCTTCTCGTCCTTCTCGTCCGCCGTGAAAGCGACGCCGCGACCGTCGACCGGGCCACGTGCGCTTCGGAAAGCCGCAGGTAGGGGCCACGTAAAGAACTCTTGACGCGCGTTTCTCGCCCCGCAGCGCCCGATGTCGGGACCCTTTGATGGTACGATTCCGCGGGACGTGCCATGGTCTGGCCCGTAAGGGGTCGCGCCGAGGAGGACGGAGGGAGAGCGGGCATGGAGATCGGCGGGAGGATACGCGAGCTGCGCGCGGCGCACGGGATGTCGCAGGACGACCTCGCGGCGCGCGTGTACGTGAGCCGCCAGACGATCAGCTCGTGGGAGAACGGCAAGACCTACCCCGACGTCCAGAGCCTGCTCCTGCTCTCCGAGATCTTCGGCGCGACCGTGGACTCTCTCATAAAAGGAGACGTGGAGGCCATGAACGAGACCATCGAGAGGGACGTCGTCATCATCAGGAGGCTGGGCGCGGCGATGATCGCCCTCGCGGCATGCACGGTCGCCGCCGCGATATGGGCGGTGGCGCAGGTCGAGATCTGGGGGTGGAAGGGCGTCCAGGTGGTGCCCACCCTCCTGCTCACGCTCGTGCTCTGGGCGTGCCTGATGTTCTGCTCGCACTGGGCGGAGAGGATCAAGCGCGACCACGACCTCGCGACCTATCGCGAGGTGCTGGACTTCTGGAACGGCGTCGAGCCGAACCGCGACACCGAGCGCGGCCGCCGCGAACGGGCGATTCCGGGCTGGATGCGCGCCGTGCGCTCTGTCGGCATGGTGGTCCTCGCCGCCGCGGTCGGCTACCTGTGCGCCCGCTACGGCGTCCAGCTCTTGCGGGGGCTCCTCGGCTAGGGGCGGCTCCATTGGGCTGCGAGCGAAGCCCACACCCCACCACCACCCGCGAACGAGGACGAGAGAGCAGCAGCCCATCTGCCGTAGCGGAGTGCGCGCCGTTGCGAGGAACCGACCCGACCTGCGCACGTCAAACTCCCGTCAGGCCATGCCCAGAGCGGAGGCTGTGTATGCGCAGCGCCGCGAGGGGCAGACAGCGTAGCCGGAGTGTGCGACCGCCGCGAGGGGCAGACGGCGCAGCCGGCTGACCTGAGCCGGGAGCAACACGCAGGCGGAGCTGGCTGGCCCGAGCCGCGGAGCAATACACAGCCGGAGCGGCGGGCGTGGCCGTGAGTGGCGCTCCCCGCGCAGGGCGGGGCGGTTTCCGAGCCGTGCGCGCGACGGAGCGGAGGCAGGTGGGCTGCGGACGACCCTCGACGGGTAGCGGGTGGTGGTGGGGTGTGGCTCCCTAGATTGTCGTTGAGGGAGCGTCGTTCTTCTCGTTCTTCTCGTTCTTCTCGTTCTTCTCGTTCTTCTCGTTCTTCTCGTTCTTCTCGTTCTTCTCGTTCTTCTTTCCACTTCTTTTTTGTCCCCATGGGACTGTATTGTTAGCAAGTGCAAAGAACCGTTGCTTTTGTGCATCGCCACAATGGCGTTTTTGTGCATTTCTAGAGTGATAGAATTGACTAGTTTTGATTAGGATTGAACAGAAATGAGTTCTGATGAGTAACGATATCCTTCTTACTACCACACAGGCTGCCAAACATCTTGGTGTGAGTAATTCTACGATTTACCGAATGGTCGAGAATGGGATTCTTACGCCAAGTAAAACCCAAGGTGGTCATCGTCGCTTTGACGTCGTTCAGCTTGATGACTATCTCTCGCATAGCAGCGAGCTCGGATCTCTTCATGATTCTTCGCTCGACACCGTTAAAGACAACTCTCAAGAACTGGTTTCTGAGCGTCAGGCGAGCGTTGACCCCAGAAACAAACTCAATGATTTGACTGGTTCCGAATGGCTACCCGAGACGAAATCCTTCTTCTATCAGAAGGGGCTTGGCTCTTAAAAGATTTTCCTCTTTTCTGCCCTAAATGCAAATTGACGCATATCATTGATGTAGAAAAATTAGAGATTGTAATCAAAAATACAGAAAAACAAACTTTTATTATTTAGAAGAAAGGATATAAAAATG
>DXAB01000122.1 GCA_019117265.1 Candidatus Olsenella pullicola | reverse complement strand
TCTGGCGGGCGCCGTTCTTGACGCCCTGGAGGGCGAGCGCCGTGGCCATACCGAGGTCGTTGTGGGTGTGCACGGAGATGATGACGTCCTCGATGCCGATGACGTTGTCCGCGAGCCCCTTGATGCGGCGGCCGAAGTCCTCGGGCAGCTGGTAGCCCGTGGTGTCGGGGATGTTCACGACGGTGGCGCCGGCCTTCACCACGGCCTGGATCACGCGCGTGAGGAAGTCCTGGTCCGCGCGGCCCGCGTCCTCGGCGTAGAACTCGACGTCCTCCACGTAGCGCTTGGCGTACTCCACGCAGTGGATGGCGCGCTCGACGCACTCGTCCTCGGTGATGCGCAGCTTGTCACGCAGATGAGAGGGCGAGACGCCAATGCCGGTGTGGATGCGCGGGCGCTTGGCGGTAGCCAGCGCCTCTGCCGCGCGGTCGATGTCCTTCTCGACGGCGCGCGTGAGGCCGCAGACCACGCAGTCGTCGCCCGCCAGGCGGCCGATCTCTGCCACGGAGCGGAAGTCACCGGGAGAGGAGATGGGAAATCCCGCCTCGATGACGTCCACGCCCATGCGGATGAGCTGCTGGGCGATGACGAGCTTCTCCTCGGTGTTCATGGACGCGCCGGGGCTCTGCTCGCCGTCGCGCAGGGTGGTGTCAAAGATGTGAATCTTCCTGGTCATGTGAGCTGCCTTTCTCGTATGCCGTGGGCTTGGCTTCTCTGACGCATGGCTCAAAAGAAAGTGCCCCGTTCCCAAGGGGAGCGGCGGCACGGACGCGCGCGCAAGGGTATGGGCCACCCCCTAGCGCGCGCCAGGTAGCGAGAGTAGGTTCTCGGCGAGAGGGGCACATGCGCGCCTGATAGCTCGAACGTCGGCTGTCCTGCGCTCTGCCATACCCTGCCCCCCGTGATCGTTGCGCCCTCGGACGGGCGCCTCTTCTGTCGCACTATCCCATAGATTTGGAGCGCCGTGCGGAACGGTTTCTGGTACGTAACAATCCGCTCCGCAGGCGGTTGCGGCGAGTCGCCCACGGTTCGGGCGGCGGGTCCTGCGGTCAAAGCCGTCCGGAGACCGCCGCGCTTCCTGCCGCGTACAATTGACGAGAAGAGCCACGTGACGAAAGCGAGCCCAGCCCATGTACCGACTCATCGCCAGCGACCTTGACGAGACCCTGCTCGACAGCAGCCACCGCATCCCCGATCGCGTCCGCGCCGCCATCCGTGCCGCGCGCGAGCTGGGCGCCCGATTTGTGCCGGCGACGGGGCGCCCCTTCAACTCCGTTGACGACACCCTTGCCGACCTTGGGCTTCTTGGGGCGCCGGGCGAGTACGTGCTCTCCTTCAACGGCGGCGTCATCATCGAGAACTCCAACGCCAGCAGCCCCCTCACCAGCTGCGAGCTCTCCCCCGCCACGGCGGGAGCACTCTATGAGGAGGGCGTGCGGCGCGGCCTCTGCATGCACCTCTACACCCTCGAGCACGTCTACCTCTACAACTACCTCCCCATTGAGCGCTCCTACATCGAGGGACGCATGAACATCGTCGAGACGCACGAGCGCACCCTGGACTTCCTCAGAAGAACCGGCGAGAAGACCGTGAAGCTGCTCTTCATGAGCACCAGCATGGACGAGCTTCGCGCGACGGAGCGCGAGCTGGCAGACCTTGGCCTCACGGACGGGCTTGACGTGGTGTACTCGTCAAACCGCTACCTCGAGTTCAACGCGCCCGGGGTCAACAAGGGGTCGGGGCTGCTCGAGCTCGCGCGGCGGCTCGGCATCTCCCCCGAAGAGACCATGGCCATAGGCGACAGCTCCAACGACATCCCCATGATTCGAGCCGCCGGGCTGGGCGTGGCCGTGGCAAATGCGACGGATGAGGCAAAGGCCGCAGCCGACTACGTGTGCGAGGCAGACAACAATGCGGGCGGCGTGGCCGAGGCCATCGAGCGCTTTGTCCTCAACGCATAAGCGGCGGAATTGACAGACCGTTTCCTTATCTGTCCACCGTGATTAGATTATTGCAGCACAGGCAGCTCTTCTGTGCACGTGTACTTCAATCATATACAGACACAGCGCCATAGATTAACTGGTTCAATGGTTGGTTTTTTCAGGTAACTGGCATCCAAAATCGGACATATACCCCCAGGTCTATTATTCACACCTGTCAGCAACCTGAAGGAACCAGCATGAGACTTTCTAGCAGCACGCGGCTCTTCTCGCTCTCTGGCATACCCATGGTCGGAAACGTTGTGACGGGCGCGATCATCGGACTCACCATCTCAGGAAGCGCCCTCTGCCACAAAATGGCAGAGCGCGACGTCAGCGAGGACGAGGTCCCTGAGGACTGCCTCGAGCTTCTCGACCACCTCAGCGCGGGCGCCTACCTCGAGGGCACGCCCCTTCCCCAGCCGCGCGTCCAGAGCGCCTACCTGCACGTCACTCAGCGCTGCAACCTCGCCTGCCGATTCTGCTACTCGGAGGACGCCGGGAGAAACGCGCTCGAGGACCCATCCCTTGAGAACCTCTCCCGCGCCATCGACCTTCTTGCCTCCCTTGGCGTCTCTCGGCTCGTCATATCTGGCGGCGAGCCGTTTTTGCGTCACGACCTCCCCCTCATTGCGGAGCGCGCCAGGCGCTCCGGCGTGAACGAGCTCATCGTGCTCACCAACGGCCTGCTCGTCACCAGGGAGAGCGCCGCGCCGCTCACGGAAACCGTGGACTGCGTGGCGGTTGCCTTTGACGGGGCCTCCGCGTCAGACCCCGCCCATCTTCGCGGGGAGCAGCGGTTTGACCTCCTCGTTCGGGCCGTCGAGACGGTCCGCTCGCTGGGCATCGGGGTACGGGTGCTGCCGACCCTCCACGCGAGAAACCTCTCGGACATGGACCGCTATCAGGACCTTGCCGATCGGCTGGGCGCAACCCTCGGCTTTAGCCTGCTCACCGGAAACGTCTGCGAGCTGGGAGATCTCTCGCCAACGGACGGTCAGCTCAGGGAGATGGGCAGGAGGGCACGTGAGCTCGCCGGTTCCGGGAGCGACCCCCTTACGGAGAGGGGCTCGTCGCTTGCCGCCCGCCGGTCATGCGGCGCGGGCGTCCGAACGCTCAGCGTTGCCGCGGATGGCACGGTGTACCCCTGCCACATGCTGCACGACCAGCGGCTCGCGATGGGGAGCGCGTTTTCCGACACGCCCGAGAAGATCATGGGCGGCCCCGTGGCGCAGCGTCTCAGGTGCCTGGACGTTGCGGAAATCGACGGCTGCGCCGCCTGCGACGCGCGTTACCTCTGCGGCGGCGGGTGCCGGGCACGCGCGCTCATGTCCGCGGGGAGCCTCACCGCCGCCGACCCCTACTGTGAGCTCCCGCGCTCGCACTACGAGCATATAGGCGAGCGGCTTGCCAGCAGGTTCGCGCCGAGAGGAGGTGGATGACATGCTGTTTGACACTGCGGAGCGGGCAACGGTCTGCGTTGAGATCTTCGGCATCATCATCGGAACGTAGTAAGGAGTCATCCCATGCCAGAGGAAGTCAGGAGCACGTATCAGGCAGCGAGAAGGTCGGCGACCCTCGGGGCGGTCGCGATGGGCGTGGTCGGGGCGCTCCAGCTCCTCGTCCTCGTCACGTGCCTCGCGGCGGTCTTAGGCGACGTCGGCCCCTCGCTCGTGGAGACGCCGCGAGGGTGGACGCTTCTCGCCTCCATCGTCACGACGCTCGCCTCCACCGTCCTTCTCGGGCGCTTCTTCTGGTTCTTTGGGAGGGACAGGTTCCCGTTTGGCAAGAGGCAGTCGCTGAGGCTGCTCGTTGCCGCGGGGCTCTACCTGGCGAGGGTGGGCATCGACGCGCTCACGCCCGCCCTCGCCTCCGTCGAGCTCGCCGGCGGGGCGCTCGCCATCACGCAGCAACCCGGAATTGACCTCAAGACAGTTGCGGTTGTCGTTTTTCTCGGCTGTCTTGCGATGGTTATGCGCTATGGGGACGCTCTCAAGGAGGATTCGGACAGTATCGCGTAGAATGGGTGCAACACACACCGCTTTCCAGGGAGGTACAAGGTGCCCATCGTTATGCGACTCGACCGGATCATGGCGGAGAAGAAGATTTCCTCGACGGAGCTTGCCACTCGAATCGGCACCTCCACGGTCAACCTCTCCAATATCAAGAACGGCCACATCCGCGGCGTCCGCTTCTCCACGCTCGAGGCCCTCTGCCAGGTCCTCAACTGCAAGCCCGGGGACCTGATCGACTACGTGTCACCCGAGGACCTCGCGCAGGAGCGCGCCCTCGGAGAAATCACGGAGCGCAGCTACCCGCGCCGCGGCGAGAAGAACGCCTAGTCTTCCCAGGCCCCGCGCCCGTACAACCTAAACCGCTCGATCATCTCGCCCGTGAGGCAGGCGCGGTCGCCCGTGCGCTCCAGGGGGATTTCGCTACGCCTGAACCAACGGGCCTCCTTGAGCTCGGAGTGGTCCACGCGGAGGGCGTCGGAGCCGTCGACCTCGCACCAGAAGCCGGCCATGAGGGTGTCCGTGAAGCTCCACGGCTGGCTCTTGTAGAAGCGCAGGCTCCTGACGGAGAGCCCAACCTCCTCCATCACCTCGCGGCGCACGGTGTCCTCGAGCGGCTCCCCTATCTCGGTGAACCCGGCAACGAGCGCCCAGAGAGCGGTGGTGCGCCCCGCGTAGCGTGTGAGCACGATGCGATCGTCCGCGGGGTCGTCCGCACGGCTTACCACGGCGACGATGACGCCGGGGCAGATCTTGGGGTACACGATGCGCGCGCATTCCGGGCACACGATCTCCCTGCTTGACGGGGCGAGCTCGGTGGGGTGCCCGCAGCGGCCGCAGAAGCGGTTCTCGCGATACCAGCGATCGAGCTGGGATGCCGTTGCCGCGGCAAAGAGCAGGTGCTGGGGCTCCGCGCGCCGCAGCCAGTTGACCGACTCGTACGTAAAGCCCGCGGGGGTTGGAACGGTCTCGTCGAGCGCCAGGAAGAGGCGCTCCTCCCCCAGCGAGAAGAGATAGGTCGTCTTTGCCGGGGGGCGCGGGTAGTCCGTGAGACGCGGAAGCTCGATCAGCTCGCCAGAGTCGCCGGCGTCGGCATCGGAGGCGCCCACGTGCGTGACGCGCGTCAGGCAGCCACGGTCACGAAAGTGCAGGACGTAATCGCCAGGCGCCGGCTCAAGCGGCTCAAAGTGGTTATCGTAGACGTGCTCCGCACCAAACTCCTGAATCATGGCTCCCCCTCTTGGGCGCACCTCTCGCGAGAAATCCTGACAATCGTACCGGCAGACAAGAGACGCGCCGTGGCCGGCACGGGAGCGCTACTTCCGTCGCACACCAAGCTCGCTCACGAGAACGGCGACGAAGATGGTCCCAAAGCCCACGGCGATTCTCGGCGTCACGAGCTCGTTGTAGAAGATGACGCTCGAGACCACGGCAAAGACGCTCTCGAGCGAGAGCAGGAGCGACGCCTGGGCGGGCGGCACGTGCGCCTGCCCCAGGTTCTGCACCACCATGCACACGCAGGATGAGAGAAGCACGAGGTAGGCAAGGGAGAACCACACGTCAGCGCTCGCAAAGACCGAGGGCGCGGGCGGCGGGCCCATGACGGCGGCCGTCCCGAGGGCCACAAGCGCGCTCACGCCAAGCTGCACCACCGTGAGCGTCATGACGTCGTGCGCGGACGAGAAGCGCGCCACGAGCACGATGTGCACGGCAAAGAGCACGGCCGCCACGAGCGTGAGCCAGTCGCCCCCGCTCATGATAAGGGAGAGGTCGTCGCCAAGCGCCACGAGGCCCACGCCCACGATGGCAAGAAGCGCGGCCACCAGGTTGCCCGCGTCGGGGCGGCGGCGTGTGACAAACCAGTTGATGAACGGGGTCATCACGCAGTAGGTTGCCGTGAGGAAGGCGTTTCTTCCGGGGGTGGTGTCATCAAGGCCCACGTTTTGCACCACAAATGCGGCGCCTGAGGCAAGGCCCAGGATGGCCCCCATGGCAAGGTGGCTCAGGTCAAGGTTGTCACGCAGGCGCCTCCAGAAGAGCGCGCCCACTATGACGGTCGAGGCCGCAAAGCGGATGCCCATGAGCCACGCCGGGGGTATCACGTCGAGCGTGTCCTTCATGACCACAAAGGACCCGCCCCAGATGGCGGCGCACACCGCAAGCGAGAGCTTCCACGCCCACTGCGGCACGGCGCGGCGCCCGGGGCGCGCAGTATTGTCTGCTATGTCCTTCTCGATAGTCACGAGACGTGATTATACCCAAGAAGAACCGTGAGATTGATGCCGCTCTGGCCTTCTCGCGCGCCGTTTTGCCGTAAACTAGATGGGACTGGCAGCACGGCCGGTCGCATGGCACCGACCTGATATCACGGAGAGGAGCACTACATGCAGTATTCCGCAGAAGTCGAGAATATGTGCCCCGTTGCCAAGGGCGCATATCACGGCCCCGCGCCCATCCCCGAGGAGGGCAAGTGGGTCCAGGCCAAGGAGATCAAGGACATCTCCGGCCTCACGCACGGCGTTGGCTGGTGCGCGCCCCAGCAGGGTGCCTGCAAGCTCACCCTTAACGTCAAGGAGGGCGTCATCGAGGAGTGCCTCGTCGAGACCCTCGGCTGCTCCGGCATGACCCACTCCGCCGCCATGGCCTCCGAGATCCTCCCGGGCAAGACCATCCTCGAGGCCCTGAACACCGACCTCGTCTGCGACGCCATCAACGTCGCCATGCGCGAGCTGTTCCTCCAGATCGTCTACGGCCGCTCCCAGACCGCCTTCTCCGAGGACGGCCTGCCCGTGGGCGCCTCCCTCGACGACCTTGGCAAGGGCCTTCGCTCCCAGGTCGGCACCATGTTTGGCACCAAGCTCAAGGGCGCCCGTTACCTCGAGCTCGCCCAGGGCTACGTCACCCGCATGGCCCTGAACGAGAACAACGAGATCGTTGCCTTCGAGTTCCTGAACCTCGGCAAGTTCACCGACGCCCTCAAGAACGGCAAGTCTCCTGAGGACGCCATCGCCGGCGCCATGGGCCACTACGGCCAGTGGGACGGCGCTGCCAAGTACATCGACCCGAGGACGGACGAGGAGACCCACACGGTCGCCAACGTCTTCCCCGTTCACGAGTAGAAAGGGAGGG
>DXAB01000121.1 GCA_019117265.1 Candidatus Olsenella pullicola | reverse complement strand
CTCGGAGCCGGAATACGCGGTGCGCTTTGGGGTGGTACAGCTCATGACGCTCTTCCTGGATGACGCCTTCGAGCCCTCACAGCTCGAGCTCGTCGCCGGCATCGACCGCCCCGAGTACTACGTCAACATGGCGCGCGCCTGGTACTTCTCGTTCGCCCTGATAAAGCAGTCTGCGGCGACGCTTCCCCTCTTTGAGCAGCGACCAATCGCCCTCGACGCTTGGACACACAACAAGGCGCTCCAAAAGGCCCGCGAGAGCCGCCGCATCGCACCGGATCAGAAGGCGTACCTACAGTCGCTCAAGGTGTGACGCGACAAGGTCCCGAGATGATGGGCAGAATGGGCGAGAAGCCCGCCGGAAGGCAGGCCAGGAGGCGTCCGACCTCGACGAGGTCAAGGTACTCGAGGTCACCACCTACGAGGGGTCGCCCGTCGTGGGGCTCGAGGTGAGCCCCATCGGGCTCAGGCTCTACCTCACGTCGCAGGCCGCCGCCGATTCGCTGCGTGCGCTCGCTGGATAGCACGAAACGTATCGTAGCGCAGGTACGAGGTCCTGCGTCTCAAGCAAGTCACGCGCACGCGTGGATTGCGTCGTCGGCCTCAAGCTGGTGGGCGAGACGCACTAGGATCTCGCGGCGCCACGAGCCATGTGCCAACTACCATAAGGACGAGCGCGAGGACAAACGTCGGCGCAAGCGGCGTGCGGAACAGAGCGAACGCCAGCGCACTGCCAATGAAGGGGTTCACCGCGTAGAACGCGCTCGTTCGCGCCGCCCCCAGGTCGCGCTGGGCGCGCACGTAGCAGGCAATCGACAGCCCGTACGAGACAAACCCGAGCAGAAGAGCGAGCCCCGCGTCAACGAGTGCCGGCAGGGCGTCGCCCGCGCAGAGCGTCACGACAAGCGCGCCGGCACCCGAGCCCCACCCCTTGATGATGACAACATGAACCGGATCGCAGTCCGACAACCTATTCGTGCAGTTGTTCTCGAAGCCCCAGCACAGACATGCTGCAAGCGTGAGAAGCGAGCCGGCGGAGAACCCCCACGCCCCTGCGTCCCAGGACAAGAGGACACATGCCAGGGAGATGACACCAATGCCGACTGCCACACGACCCCCTACCCGCTCCCCGAACACGAGGCGGGCGATAAGGGCGGTCGCCACGATCTCGAAGTTGTTAAGCAGCGACACACTCTCTGCCGACGAGAGGGAGAGCCCCGCCATGAGCAGCAGGGGTGCCGCTACGTCGAGCGCGACCATCGCGACCACGTAGGGGGCGTCCGTCCGCTCGAGGGGCCGTCCGCGGACCTCACCCGCACCTCCTCGCACGCCGCCCGCGAGCGAAAGCGCCGTCATGCCGGCGCCCGCGCCGAGATACAACAGCGCCGCCATCATGTTTGGCGCGACATCGGCAAGCAGCACCTTGGAAAACGGCGTGCTCAACGCATAGAGCGCCGCCGCGGCGAGCGCGAAGGCAACGCTTCGCCCTGTGCGACCGGACAACACGCAACGCCTCCTCGATTCTGAACGACCTGCTCAACCTGGTTCAACAGTAAAGCAGGCAATACAACACCGCAAACTGTCAAGAGAAGTAAGGAGGCGCGCATAAGCTCCCGTCACAGACCTCGCAATCGCAGGGCATTCGCAAGTACGTCCCGATAGCGCGGATCATCGCCCGCGAGCTCACGCCACTCAGGGGACGATACCCGCTCGACGAGCGCCTGGCGCATGAGCGACGTCGCCTCGTCAGCCTGGCGTGCCTTGTGCTCCGCCCACGCCTCGCCGGCACGGGAGGGGTCGAGCTTCATTGGAATCAAAGGAGGGCTGGTTGACGTTTCTCGCGCGCGGTCAACCGGGGCTCGACGCCCCTCGCGTCAGAGTCGCACGAACATGCGACGAGAATCGCTCGGGACCTTCCTCCCTCCTCATTCGCCCAGAATCTGCCGCCTGGTTCGTTTTTGCCACGCTAGACCACTCTGTAAGCCAAGCGGGTCAAAGTGGGACTCCTCACGCCGCGCCCAGCAGCACGCGCGAGCACTCGCGGACGCAGAGCAGGTAGTACAAGGCGAGAAGCCCGAGCGTCCCTATCACCGAGCAGGCCGCGATGGCGAGAAACACCTCGTCCGGCACGCCGCGCGCGAGCTGACGGACCAACGTGAGGCCAAAGACGTCGTGCGCCACCGCGAGCGCCGCCGGCAGCGCAAAGGCGACGCCCACCTGCGCCCGCACCGCGCCGCGCGCCTCACGCATATCTGTCCCGAGCGCCATGAGCGTGGCGTAGGCGCGCCGCCCGTCCGCGGCCTGGCTCACCTGCTGGAGCGCGAGCACCGCCGCGGCGGCCACGAGAAACGCCTCCCCATAGAAGATCCCCACGTAGCCGATGGGGGCGAGCGACGCCTCCGAGAGCGCCCCCGGGTCCGCAAGCCCGGCCACGCGCTGCCCCACCGAGAACAGGAGCCCCGCGCAGATCATGCATACCGCGCACGCCACAAGCACGCAGGTGCACGAGAGGGCCTGGCACCCCGTGGACACGTGGCCCTCAACCTGCCGCAGCGTGAAGGCGCGCAAGCCCTCCCAGTATCGGGAGCCTCGGCGCATGCGGTCCGGCGCACCCGTTGCCACCAGGCGAAAGACGAGCGAGGTGGCCGCGTAGGCAGCCCATCCCAGCGGCAGGATCGCAAGCACAAAGAGCCCGGGCTGGACCACGCACGTGCCCCACACCACGGCGAGAAGCACCACGGCGAGCACCGCCTGCGCACGCGTCACGCCCCGACACTCCGCGAGGGCAAGCCGCTCCGGGGCGCGGTCATGCCCGAGGAGCTCCACGAGCGGTCGGCGCAGCACGTCCGCCACGGAGAGCACGATCGCCAGCCCCTCGATCCCGGCAAACCACGCGCACGCGTCGAGCGCCGCCGCGGGCGAGAAGGACCAGGCGAGCTGCCACGGCACGCCAAAGACGAACGCCGCCACCGCGCCGAAGGCCGGCGACGCCGCGGCGCCGAGCACGAGCCCCGCCGCCAGCGCCGCAAGCCCCACGAGCGCGCCCTCTGCGGCAAGGATCGCCGCGAGCGCCGGCGCGCGCATGCCGAGCAGCGCGTACGTCCCAAACTCACGCGAGCGCCGGCGCACGATGAAGCGCGTGGCATAGGCCACGAGCACGGCAAAGACCAGCACCACGAAGACCGAGAAGGCACCCGTGATGTCGCGCGCCTTGTGGATGACCTCGAGCTGAGGGCCCGTGAGCGGCATTGCCATGAGGTAGTCACCCGAGGCGTTGAACGAGTAGAGCAGGCACGTGGCAAAGGCGAGCGTGGCAAGGTAGACCGAGTAGTCGCGCGCGCAACGAGAGACGTTGCCGAGCGCGACGCGCAGGGTGACGGGCATGGCGACTCCTTCCGGGCGGCATCGGTGACAAGCCCATCGTCCCTCTCGCCCGCCCGGCACGCCATCGCCCGGGCTTATGCTCCCCTAACGGTTTTGCAAGGTTAACTGCCGTAAACTGCAACTCTACCAACGGTCGAGCCAACTCAACTGGCGGTCGGTTGAGCGCGGGGCGGCGTCACGTGACGATGGCCCTGCCAGACGGACCCCAGCGAAAGGACCATCATGACCAAGCAGACCTTCGGCGCCACCATCTCCTCCCTGCGCAAGGAGAAGGGCCTGACGCAGCTCGAGCTTGCCCAGCAGATGGGCGTCACGGACAAGGCCGTAAGCAAGTGGGAGCGCAATCTGTCGTTTCCGGACGTGGCGTCGCTGCCCAAGCTGGCCGAGGTGCTCGGCACCTCGGTAGACGAGCTGCTCGAGGTGAAGACTGCGGCGCAGGAGGAGCCAGCTGGGCCCCGCGTGCCCGCGCTCGTTGAGCTCGTCCTAAAGGCAGTCGCGCTCGCCATGGGCGTGGGCGTGACCGCGCTCACCATCATGGACGAGGTGGAGCCGAGAAACGCGCTCGGGCTTCCGGGCATCGGCGTCGCGTGCCTTGCGCTCGTCCAGCTCATGCACAGCCCCGAGCAATAATGTTACGAAGGGACTGTCCCTTCGTAACATCACGCGCGATGACGCCACATGTGGTCCACGGGACCGGAGCCGCGGCCCAGGTCCAGGCCGGAAGAGAGCGCGCCGGTGAGGTAGTCCTTCGCGCGCGACACCGCCTCGGGCAGCGCGAGACCCTCCGCCAGGCCGCAGGCGATGGCGCTCGAGAGCGTGCAGCCCGTGCCATGGGTGTTCCCGGTCTCCACGCGCGGAGCGCGCAGCCACGTCACGCGTGGGGCGCCCTCGTCATCGACGGCCGACTCCACCAGCACGTCGTTGGCGTCCGCCACGCCGTGCCCGCCCTTGACGAGCACGGCGCAGCCTAGGCGCTCCGCAAGCGCGAGCGCGGCCATCTCCTGCTCGTCCTCGTTTCGCACCAGCTCGCCGAGCAGCGCCTCCGCCTCGGGGATGTTGGGCGTGACCACGCGTGCGAGCGGCAGCAGACGCCTCACGAGCGCCCCCGCCGCACCGTCGTCTATGAGGCGCGCGCCCGAGGTGGCCACCATCACCGGGTCAACGACCACGTTCTCGGCGCCCCAGCGCTCGAGCCGTTCTGCAATGGCCTCGACGATCGCCGCGGAGGACACCATGCCCACCTTGACCGCGGCGGGCGGGATGTCCTCGAAGACGGCGTCGATCTGCTCGGCCACCATCTGGGGCGTGGCCTCCATGACGTCGCGCACGCCACAGGTGTTCTGCGCCGTGAGCGCGGTTATCGCGGTCTCGGCAAAGAGCCCGTGCGCGGCGATAGTCTTGATGTCAGCCTGGATGCCCGCACCGCCGCTCGAGTCCGAGCCGGCGATGGCGAGCACCGCGGGAACGCTCCAGCTCCCCATGTCCATGAGACCCCCTATCTCGACTCCACGGTGTCCTCGGCAAGGCGGCGCAGCTCGCGCGTCGCGGCCTCGATGTCCTCGGCGGCAAAGATAGCCGAGACCACCGCCGCGCCGGCGGCGCCCGTCCCCGCGAGCGAGGGCAGCGTGCGCGCGCTCACGCCCCCGATGGCCGTCACCGGGATGTCCACGGCGGCGCAGATGCGCGCGAGGCCCTCGAGGGACACGGCCACGGTGTCGGACTTGGTGGACGTTCCAAACAGCGCCCCCACGCCCAGGTAGTCCGCTCCGGCAGCCTGCGCGGCGAGCGCCTCATCCACCGTGTGGGCGGAAACCCCCACGATGGCGTCCGGCCCGAGCGCCTCGCGCGCGGCGGCGCACGCCGTGTCAGACTGCCCCACGTGCACGCCGTCCGCGCCGCTGCGCCGGGCCGCCTCCACGTCGTCGTCAATCACGAGGGGCACGCCGGCCGCGTGGCAGAGGGGCAGGAGCTGGCGCGCCTCCGCCACAATCTCGTCTGTCGAGAGGCCCTTCTCGCGAAGCTGTACGAAGGTGGCTCCGCCCGCGATCGCCGCGCGGACGCAGTCCACGAGCGAACGCCCCCTGAGCCAGGAGCGATCCGTCACCGCGTAGAGCAGCATGCCGCGGCGGATGTCGACGGGCGAGAAGGACCCGCGGGCGACGGGGCCCACTTCCATGTGATTGGCGTCCATGAGAGGCGTCTCCTTTCCTGGGCTCACGCCATGGCGTCGGACATGCGGACGGCACCGGCGGCACCGGCGGCGCGGACGACAGGCTCGGTGGCGTCGGTGATGCCGCCGAGGGCGAGCACCGGCACATGGGCAGCAGCGATGACCTGCTCGAGAAACGTGACCCCGCGGCCCGGGAGCGGCTTGCACGACGGCGCAAAGACGGGGCTCGCCACAAGGTAGTCGGCGCCGAGCCCCTCGGCAACCGCCACCTCGTCCACCTCGTGCACGTTGGTACCGACGAGGTCAAACCCCTCCGGGCGGCCGTCGCGCTCGAGCGCGGGCAGCGGTAGGTGCAGACGAGACGCGCCGGCCTCGCGGGCGGCGGGCGCGTGGCCGTGGGCGATAAAGACAACGCCCGCGCGCTCGCAGGCCGCCATGACCTCGCGGGCAAGCGCGGCGTACGCACCATCGTCCAGGTCCTTCTCGCGCATGATGAGCGCGTCGTAGGCGCCGGCGACCCGCGCCACCTGCTCGGGCAGCGGCCGCGCGCAGCGGCGCCGGTCCGTCATGGCAACGCGCAGGAAGCCTCCGTCAAAGAGCGAGCCCATAGGTGCCCTCACACCAGAACGTGGTCGTTCATGACCGGCTCGAGCCCCATGTCGCGCATGGCGGCGCACATCTCGGCCAGGCTGCGGCTGTCGTCGATCTCAAACTGGTCGTCGCCCTCCTCGGCCTGGTGCGCGTGCTCGCCGATCCCCGTGGACACGCCGGCCGAGACCTTGGTGGCCGTGATCGTGGCCACGTGGTCGCGGAAGCGCGCCGACTCGCGCGACGAGACCGTGACGCCGGCAAAGGGCATGAACAGGCGGTAGGCGCAGATGACCTGCAGGAGTTGTGCCTCGCTCACGTGCGGCCCGTTGGGCGTGACGGCGCCCGCGGCGGGGCGCAGGCGCGGGCACGAGAAGGAGATCTCCGCGTGCGGGTAGGCCCGGCTCACGTAGTAGGCGTGCAGCGCGCAGGCGAGCGCGTCACGGCGGAACTCCGAGAGGCCAAGCAGCGGCGCGAAGGCCACGCCGCGCATGCCGCCCCTGAGCGCGCGCTCCTGCGCCTCGAAGCGGTAGGGCATGATGCGCTTGCGGCCGCGCAGGTGGAGCTTGGCGTAGCGCGCCGGGTCATAGGTCTCCTGGAACACGGTCACGAAGTCCGCGCCGGCCTCGTGCAGGCGCGCGTAGTCGGCCACGTTGGCGGGGTACACCTCGACGCCGACGTTCCTGAAGCGCGCGGCGGCGAGCTCGCAGGCGCGTGCGATGTAGTCCACGTCCGACGTCACCGGATCCTCGCCGGTGAGCAGCAAGATCTCCTCCTGGCCCGTGGCGGCGATGGCGTCGAGCTCGGCGACGGTCTGCGCCTCGTCCAGGCGGGCGCGACGGATGCCGCTCTCGCAGTTGAAGCCGCAGTACACGCAGCGGTTCTCGCAGTAGTTGGCCAGGTAGAGCGGCGTGAAGAACTGGATGTTGGTACCAAACCAGCGCACGCGCTCGGCACGGGCCCGCTCGGCCATCTCCTCGAGGAAGGGCTCGGCCGCGGGCGACACGAGCACGCCGAAGTCGGCGGGCTCCACCACGTCGGCACCGAGCACGCGGCGCACGTCGGCGGCGGTCACGGCGTCGGGTTCGTAGGCCTCCACGGCGTCGAGCACGCGGTCGAACATGCCGTTGTTCAGGACGTCCATGTCGGGCAGGAAGGTCATGGGGTCCAGGCCGTAGTCGGTGTGGATGGCGTGCGCCATGTCCTTCTCGTCCATGGAGACGATGCGACGGCAGCGCTTGCCCACCGGCACGGTCTCTGGCTCTGCGACCTGCACGTTCTTCTCGTCCGCGCTCATCGGTCCTCCTCCCCCAGAAATCCGGTGAGCGGGCTTGATGCCTCGCCCGCGCCGTCGAGCACGCGGCCGGGGCCCGCAAGGAACGCCGCGCGACCGGCCCGCACCGCATCACCGAAGGCACGCGCCATGAGCGGGATGTTGCCAGCGGTGGCCACGGCGGTGTTGGCCATGACGGCAGCCGCGCCCATCTCCATGGCCTCGCACGCCTGCGACGGGCGCCCGATGCCCGCGTCCACGATCACCGGCAGGTCAATCTCCTCGATGAGGATGCGGATGAAGTCCCGCGTCACCAGGCCGCGGTTGGACCCGATGGGCGCGCCGAGCGGCATGACGGCGGCCGCGCCCGCGCTCACCAGGTCGCGCGCGACGTTGAGGTCAGGGTACATGTACGGCAGCACCGTGAAGCCCTCGCTTGCCAGCATGTCGGTGGCGCGGACGGTCTCCGCGTTGTCGGGCAGAAGGTAGCGCGCGTCGCGGATGACCTCGACCTTGATGAAGCCGCCGCAGCCGAGCTCGCGCGCGAGGCGGGCGATGCGCACGGCCTCCTCGGCCGTGCGGGCGCCCGAGGTGTTGGGCAGAAGCGTCACGCCCTCGGGCACGGCGTCGAGGATGCTCCCCTCCTGACTGGTGTTGGCGCGACGCACGGCCAGGGTCACGATCTGCGCGCCTGCGTCCTCCACGGCCGCCCTGACCACGTCGAGCCTGAACTTGCCCGACCCCAGGATGAAGCGCGACGCAAACTCCTTGCCGCCGAGGGTCCAGGTGTCCGCGCCGGGCGCGACGGCGCCCGATGTGATGTGCTCTGTCATGGTGCTTCCTTTCGTTGATGGGCGCCGCGGGCGCCGGGCCCCGCCAAACGGGTCGGTCCGCGGCGCGCTTGGTTGACAGATAGCCGGGGACGTCACGAGCCCTCGAGCCCCAGGACGATCCTCACGGCGAGAAGGGCCTGCTGGGCGGCGCAGAGCGCGACGCGCGGGGCGAGAAGCGCCCCGGCCGCCCCGACGTCCGATGCGCCGTCGCCACAGACGTAGAAGCGCCGGCTCACTCGCCTCGTGACGATCTCGCTCGCCGGGCCCGCGCCCGCCATGCCGTTGCCGGCGACGAGCACGGGACCCTCGGGCAGGGTGAGGAGCTCCTCGACGAGAAGCGCCTTGGCCTCGGGGTCGTCGAAGGCCTCGCAGACGATGTCGCACCCCTCGAAGATCCCCCGGGCGTTCTCGGCCGTGACGCGGGTGCGCAGCGCCTGCACGCGCGTGCCCGCGCCGATGGCGAGGAGCTGCTCGGCGAGCGCCTCGACCTTGGGGCGGCCCAGATGCTCGCAGAAGTAGTGCTGGCGGTTGAGGTTTTCCTCGTCAACCACGTCAAAGTCGGCGACAACGAGCTCGCCCACCCCACTGCGCGCAAGCATGACGGCGATGTTGGAGCCGAGCCCCCCTGCCCCTGCGACCCCGATGCGCGCCGCGCGCAGGCGCTCCCGCGCCTCGCGCCCGATACGGCGCTCGAGGGCGTCGGGGAGGGCGTCCCCCACGACGGCACCGCCCCTCTCGGCGTCCCTCTCCCCCGCCATCAGCCGCCCCCCACGAAGCGGACGATCTCGAGCGCGTCCTCGGCCATCAGCCGGCGGGCATCGAACTCGGCGCGAGGAAGGATCTCCCCGTTGAGCTCGCACGCCATGCGGGCACGCTCGTATCCCATCTGCTCGAGTACCTCGGCGACGGTCCGGCCGTCTGCCTCGGGCGCGGGCCTGCCGTTTATCTGTGCCATGGCAGCCCCCTATTCCAGATCGAGGTCGATCGTGGTGCCCTCGAAGACCTTGTTCACCGTGCGGACGGCGCACATCTTTCCGCACATGGTGCAGGTCCCCTCCGTCGAGGCGGGCGAGGCCTCGTGACGCGCGCGGGCCGTGTCCGGGTCGAGCGCGTAGTCCCACATCTCGCCCCAGGCCAGGCGCCGCCGGGCGTCGCCCATGCGGTCGTCCGCCTCGCGCGCGCCGGGCACGCCCTTGGCGATGTCGGCTGCGTGCGCGGCAATCCTGGTGGCGATAAGACCGTCGAGCACGTCCTTGGCATCAGGCAGGCAGAGGTGCTCGGCCGGCGTCACGTAGCAGAGGAAGTCCGCCCCGGCGCTCGCCGAAATGGCCCCGCCGATGGCCGCCGTGATGTGGTCGTAGCCCACGCCCACGTCCGTCACGAGCGGGCCGAGCACGTAGTACGGCGCGCCGTGGCAGAGGCGCTTCTCCATCGTCACGTTGGCGGCGATCTCGTTGATGGCCATGTGGCCCGGGCCCTCGATCATGACCTGCACGCCCGCGTCCCAGGCGCGCTTCGTGAGCTTGCCGAGCTCGATCATCTCCGCCGTCTCCGCCGCGTCGTTGGCGTCGAAGAGGCAGCCCGGCCGGCACGAGTCGCCCAGCGAGATGGTCACGTCGTACTCGTGGCAGATCTCAAGCACCTCGTCGTAGTGCTCGTAGAAGGGGTTCTCGTTGCCCGTGACCTCCATCCAGCCAAACAGCAGCGACCCGCCGCGGCTGACGATGTTCATGAGGCGTCCGGTCTCCTTGAAGGTCTCGATCACGCGGCGGTTGATGCTGCAGTGGATGGTGAGGAAGTCCACGCCGTCCTCCGCGTGGGCGCGCACCGTGGCGAGAAGGTCCTCGGCGGTGAGCTCAACGAGCGGCTTCTCCATGTAGCCGATGGCGTCATACATGGGGACAGTCCCCACCATGAGCGGCGTGCGCTCCACGAGCTGCTGGCGGAAGAAGCGGGTCTTGCCGGAGTTGGAGAGGTCCATGATGGCGTCCGCGCCGTACTTCTCGGCTGTGCGGACCTTCTCCCACTCCATGCTGGCGTCCGCCACGTCCCCGGAGATGCCGAGGTTGACGTTGACCTTGGTAGAGAGGCCCGCGCCCACGCCGCGCGGCACGAGGCCGCGCTCGAGATGGCGGACGTTGGCCGGGATGGCGATACGACCCGCCGCCACGCCCGCGCGGACGAACTCCGGGTCTCGGCGCTCCACCTCCGCCACGGCGCGCATCTCGGGCGTGATCTGCCCGGCGCGGGCGTAGTCGAGCTGCGTGACGAGGCTCTTCTCGCCGCGCGGCGCCTTTCCGCCCAATTTCTCTACAGCTGTGCTCATGCGCAAGACTCCCTCCGTTGGCATTACCCATGTCAGGTTCCTCGGGTCGGGGCGGGCGCGCCCCCTCTCAGCCTGCCGTCCTGCAAGCTCCCCACACTATGCGATTGTTCCGGCGGAGCGAAGTCCGCCCGCGGCAAGTATAGCGCTCCCCTCGGGACTTGCGCCCGCTCAGACAAAAGGTGGTCATAGCGGGGCAAACGGTATGTCGAGAAAAACTTTGTCCTTCTCGCTTGCACTGTGTATAGGTGTGTATATACGGTACTTACCGGGTATACACGGTCGGTTCGCAGGAGACGTCCTGGCGGGCCAGCACGGAAGGACGACTGCTTGGACATCATCATCTCAGCCTCGAGCGGCAGACCCATCTACGAGCAGATCACGGACCAGATCAAGGCCGCGATCGTCAAGGGCGCGCTCGCCGAGGGCGAGCAGCTCCCCTCGATCCGCGCCCTGGCCAACAGCCTGCGCGTGAGCGCCATCACCACCAAGCGTGCCTACGCGGATCTGGAGGCGGCGGGCCTGATCGAGACGGTGCAGGGCAAGGGCACCTACGTCGCCGGCGGAAACGCCGAGCTCATCCGCGAGGAGCAGATGAGGGAGGTCGAGGGGCTTCTCGCCAAGGCCGTGGAGCGCGGCCGGACGATTGGCCTCACCGACGGCGAGCTGTCCGAGATGTTCGCCCTGGTACTGGAGTAATGCGCAGAAAGTGATTCAAAAGGGGTCTGTCCCCTTTTGAATCAGAAAGGACGTCACATGAGCGGCAGTCTCATTGAGGCCCGCGGGCTCACCAAGCACTACGACGGGTTCTCGCTGGAGGGCGTGGACCTCACCGTGAACGAGGGCGAGGTCGTCGGCTTCATCGGCCAGAACGGCGCCGGCAAGTCCACCACCATCAAGGCCCTTCTCGGCCTCTTCCCCACCGACGGCGGCACCTCGAGCGTGCTCGGCGTACCGAGCGCCGAGCTCTCGCGCGCGTCCGGCGCGGCGGCCAAGGAGCAGGTCGGTGTGGTCTTCGACGCGATCTCGCTGCCGGAGCACCTCAAGGTCGCGGACGTGGGCCGCATCTACGAGCGCGCCTACGCCACCTGGGACGCGAGCCGCTTCTCTCGTCTGACCGCCGAGTTTGGCCTGGACGCCAAGAAGACCGTGAAGAGCCTCTCGCGCGGCATGGGCATGAAGCTCTCCCTGGCCTGCGCTTTCTCGCATGACGCGCGCCTGCTCATCCTCGACGAGGCCACGGCCGGCCTGGACCCGATGGCGCGCGACGAGGTGCTCGACCGCCTGCGCGACTTCGTTGCCGAGCCGGGGCGCGGCGTCCTCATGAGCAGCCACATCACGAGCGACCTCGAGCGCATCGCGGACCGCATCGTCTGCATCGACAATGGGCGCATCGTCTTTGACCTGCCCAAAGACGTCATCACCGACGAGATGGGCGTCGCTCGCTGCCGCGTGACGGACCTCGAGAAGATCGCGGGCTCGGGCATGATCGCGGAGCGAGAGCTGCGCTACCTGCGCCACGACTACGGTATTGACGTGCTCGTCCCCGACCGCTTTGCTTTTGCCGAGATGTTCCCGGAGATTCCCTGCGACCGCATGACCATCGACGACTACATGACCCTCACCCTGAAGGGCGGTGTCCGATAATGAAGCGCGCGTTCCTACTCGAGATGACGATCTTTCGCGACTACGCCCGCCAGCTCGTGGGACTGGGGCTTCTCGTGAGTCTGTGCATCGGCCTCGGCATGCAGACGCCGCTCGCGATGCCGGCCACCCTCACCTGCATGTTCTTCATGATGAGCGCGATGGGCCTGGCAGCCTACGACCAGCTCAACCACTGGGAGCTCTTCCGCCTCACGCTGCCGCTCTCCCGACGTGACGTGGTGCTCGGCCGCTACGGCGCCGTCGTGGCGTTTGGCCTGCTCGGGATGGTCGTGGGCCTCGTTGCGGCGCTCGCGGCGACGGGCGTCGTCTCGGCGGTGGGCCTTCCCGGCGAGGTCGGCGAGGCCTTTGCCTTTGACCCGGACATGCTCTCCGTCATGGCCGTTGTCACCTGCTTCACCCTGCTCATCGGCTCCGTGGTGGCAAGCGTGGTGACGCCGCTCTACTTCCGCCTGGGCCAGACGCGCGCCACGCAGATCCTGCCCCCGGCGCGCCGTGGCGCGTCCTAGACTGAGGGCGCTATCGCCAATTGGATTGGAACACGCATGCCCTTCTCGCCAGCAGACATCCTGGAAACCGCACGCCCATGGGTCTTCGCATGGGGTGTGCCCGTTGCCTACCTTGTCCTGTGCGTCATAATGAACCGTGTGGACAAGCGGCTTAGGCCGCCGATTCCCGACGAAGTCCCCGCAACCTCCAGCGTCCCCGAGCTGCACCCGGTGCTGCTCGGTGCGCTGCGCTGCCACGAGGAGATCAAACTCTCCAACGAGAGAAACGCCTACGAGATCGCCCTCGCAGCAATTGTCCGCATGCTGGGGCATGGAGCCGCGACCTTCACGGCGCGCGGCCACGCAACGGGCGTTATTTCGACGCCCGACGAGGACGAGGACGCGGGGCCCATTGTCACAAAAAAGCGCCGCAGGGACCAATTCAACCTCAAAGAGAGGCTGATTCACTCCTACGGCGCTCACCTGCGCCTCGCGGTCGAGGCAGCTGGACTGAGCCGCTACGACCTTGACGCGCTCGTGATTGTCATGCCACCGGACACCGTGAACGCGAACGTTGAGGAGCTCTGCAAGCACGCGAGAAACGCCGATCAGTACCCTCAGCTCGGCTGCTTCCTCAAGGGTTACGCAGACGACCTCTGCTCGGCGGGGCTCGCCCATAGACCAAACCCGCTCGTCTACCTTGTATTCAACCCTCTCGTCAGCATACTCGCCTGTCTCTGGTGCGTGTTCGGGCCGGCAGCCGCACTCACCGATCCAAGCCCCGCACTCGCAGGTGTGTCGGTTGCCCTGATCATTGCAGTCATGATCTTTCGTGCATTCTTCGTTGACCTGGGGCTGAGGCTAACGCCGACGGGCTGCCAGGCGCTCGCCCACGCGGCAGCAAACGTTAGCTGGGCTGCGACGGCGCGCCACGGTGACGCGTCCTTGGTACGGGAGCTCACGAGCGAGCAAGTTGCCGACCTGCTTGCAGTCCTTCTCGCCATGGGTCGTCACGACCTGGCGAGCGACCTGGCTGATCGGCTTGTTAGCGCGAAGGGGGAGGGCGATCCGGACGAACGCGGCACGCCCATGGCAGCGAGCTTCTGCGCGCGGCGCCGCTACATAGACGCTTCAACGATGAGGCAGGATCTCTCCCCCGTCGACCTGCTAATCAAACAGACTGACGATTTAGTCAACAGCATGAGCTAGGCCGCGGCGTCCGCGCGCGAGCGTCGCGCGGCCACGGGGCGTGGCGACGAGCACGTGCTCGAGGGCGCCGGAGCCGTGGAGCGGGGCGCCGCAGGTCACGACCTCGCGGGCCAGCGCCGCGTCGGCAACCACGCTACCGGCGACGAGGTCCGCGCCGGCCTCCAGCACCGGCACGCAAATCGTGGCCGAGGGGCCCACCACACAGGTGAGTGCGTCGCGCGAAAGCTCCAGCAGGCGTGGCATGGTCTTGTTGGCGAGCGTCATGCCCGTCATAACGACGAGGTCCGCGCCCGGAAGCAGGTACTCGCACGCAGTGTCCGGCAGGTCCGTGTCCGCGCGGGCGGTGCGCTCCAGCACGGCGACATCCGCGTGCTCCGCGATGGCCGCGAGGTGCGGGAAGTGGCCGACCACCACCGTGCGGGGACGCGAGCCGTCGTTCTTCTCCGCCGCCACGCGCGCTGCGACCGGGACGAGAAACACGAACGGGTCCGTGCTCTCCGCATCCTTGATCAGGCCCAGCGCGTCCAGACGCTCGCGCTGGTTGTGCCAGGCGTTGAGCGCCGCGACGCCCACCGACGCCACCTCGAAGTCCCACGACTTTGCGCAGGCAGCAAGCTCGCGCAGCGGCCTGTCTGACCAGCCGCGCTCCATGCGCAGGCGCGCACCGCCGCGATGGAGCGCCGCCACGCCCGTCCCGCACTCGGCCTCGACAAGGCAGTGGTGAGCGCCCATGGCCACGTGCCGCACGAGGACGTCCTCAGGAATCTGGGCAATCATCTGATCGTAGAGCGACCACGCGTCTGTCATCATTTCCTCCAAGCAGGGTTGTTGGGAGGCGGCATGCTGTTCATTCTCACCGGAGACATCCGGACGGGCAAGACCACGTGGCTCGAGGCACGCGTTCGCGAGCTCAAGGCGACGGGCGTGCCCGTGCGCGGCGTGCTCGCGCCCGGCGTGTGGCACGACGGCGAGAAGGTTGGGATCGAGAACGTGCTCTTGCCCACACGCGAGCGCGTTCTTCTTGCCACGCCGGTCAGGCATGGGTGCTCGGCCGGCCTAGGCTGGGAGTTTAACGCCGCGGCGCTCGCGTGCGTGAACGAGCACCTGGCTGGACTGTCGTCTGACTCGGGGGGCGCTCCCGGCCTTCTCGTCATCGATGAGATTGGCCCCCTTGAGCTGCGGCGCGGCGGCGGTCTCACCGAGGGGCTCACCCTTCTTGCTGCCGGGCCCACTCCCACCTGGCCGAACGCCCTCGTGGTCGTGCGCTCTTCGCTCGCCGAGGAGGCTGCCGCTCACCTGAGCCCCGCTTGGCACTCCGTCGAGCTCATCCGGCCGGATGAGGCCGGTGCGGAGCGCCTTCGAGGTGCCATTCTCTAGAGCGGCTTGTCAGGCCCGCCTAAAATTAACGGGCACAGGTCGACCTCAGAGAAACTGCCAACTGGGAAAACGAAGTCCCCGACAGCAAAATGAAGTCACCTGTGCCCGTTATTTTTGCCCCTCGCCGGATACTACTCCCGCACGGCGCCGCGCATCAGCGCGTCGTACTCCTCGTCCGTGAGGTCGTGACCGTAGAAGAGCTGGTAGTACTCGCCCACCACGTCGCGCAGGTCGCCGTCAAAGCGATCCGGGTAGCACAGGCGCGCGTACCACTGCAGGCCAATGATCTGGTTCACGGATGCCGGCATGGAAATCCAGTTGTACGGCACACTCGGCGCGCGGAAGTAGTTGCCGGACTTGATGGCGCTGAGCTCGGCCCAGGCGGGATCGTCGCCAACGGTGTCATAGATCGAGTCGCCCACAAAGACGATGAGCTCAGGGTCCCAGATCGCAATCTGCTCGAGACCGATCTCGTTCCCCTTGCCGCTGGACGACGGGTTGTCCACCACCACGACGTTCTCGGAGCACAGGTCAATGATGCCGGACTGGAAGCCCCCACGCGCCATCGCGTTGGTGCCCGTGTCGCCGAGCAGGTACGCCGCGCGCGGGCGCTCGCCCTCGGGCACCTCCGCAACAACGGCCTCCACCTCGGCCACGGCATTGCGGCAGTACTCCGCGAGCTCAGCGGCCTTCTCGGAGTCCAAGATGTCCGCAAGCTGGTCATAGAGGTCGGCGTAGCTGTGAAGATCCGTCGAGTCGATGTGCACGCACGGGATGCCAATCTGGTCCTGCAGCGTGTCCAGCTCCTCGGTGAGCGAGTCCTTGGCCTCACCGATGTCGATGATCAGCTGCGGATCCGCCGCGGCCACCGCCTCACGGTTGAAGTCGCCCTTGCCGCCGTAAATCTGACCAAAGACGGGCAGGTCGGCCAGGTCCTCGCCCAGATAGGCAAGCTGCTCGTCCGTGAGCTCGCCAGAGAGGCCCACCATGCGCTCGGGCGCAACGGTAAGCAGCACCTGCTGTGCCACCGGCCCGGACGCCGCGATGCGCTCGACCTCGGTCGGAATCTTCACCTCGCGCCCCAGCGAGTCCGTGACCACGCGCGTGGTGGCAGGCTCCCCTGACGGGTCGATCACGGGCTCCGGCTCCACGGCCGGCGCGCCCCCGCATGCCCCAAGCGACACTACCACCGCAAGCGCCGCAACCGCCGACAAGAACGTTCTTCTCCTCATCTCTTCCCCCTTCCCGATGATTCAAAAGGGGACAGACCCCTTTTGAATCACTTCGTCATATCCAAGGGCACGCAGGCGCGCACCTTGTCGTCATAGAGCGAGCTAACCTCCACGGGCAGCCCGTAGAGCTCGCTCAGGAGCGGCCCGGTGATCACGTCCGCCGGGGCGCCGCACGCGCGTACGCGCCCGCCGTCGAGGGCGAGCACCGTGTCCGCGTAGAGATATGCCAGGTCGGGTGCGTGCGTGGACGCGATCACGGAGAGCCCCTCGCTCGCGAGCCGTCGCACCACCGCCATCACGCGCGCCGTGTTGCCAAAGTCGAGCGCGCTCGTGGGCTCGTCCATCACAATCGAGCGCGCGTCCTGCGCGATGGCGCGGGCAATGAGGACGAGCTGCCGCTCACCGCCCGATACCTGCATGAAGCTCCGGCGCGCGAGGTGCGCCACGCCCACGCGCTCGAGCGCCTCCTCCGCGCGGGCGCGGTCGGCCGCACCCGGCGAGCGCAGCGCGCCCAGGCGCGAGGCCGCGCTCATGAGCACCACGTCGAGCACCTCGTAGTCAAAGACCTGTGCGTGGCTCTGGGGCACAAAGGCCATCTCTCGGGCGCGCTCGGCCACGGAGAGCTCCTCGAGCGGGCGTCCGTTCACGAGAATGGTTCCCGCGCGCGGGCGCTCGAGGCCCAGGATGCAGCGGAAGAGCGTGGTCTTGCCCACGCCGTTGGGCCCGAGCACGCACGCGAGCTCGCCGTCCGCGACGGAGAGGTCCACGCCCTCGAGCACCGCGTGGTCGCCGTAGGAGAAGCTGAGGCCGGAGATCTCAAAGCTCATGTCAGCCGCGCCCCCTCTCGCCCGCCGCGGGGCCGGGGCGCCAGGTTCTTCTCGCCCGCATCAGCCGCGCCCCCTCTTCACGATGAGCCACAGGAAGAACGGCGCGCCCACCACGGACGTGAGGATGCCGATGGGGATCTCCGCCGTGAGCGCAAGGCGCGCGATATCGTCCACCACCAGCAGGAACGTGGCGCCCGCGAGCATGCTTGCCGGCAGCAGGTGTCGGTAGTCGCTGCCCACCAGGCCGCGCGCGAGGTGCGGCACCACCAGCCCCACCCAGCCAATGAGCCCCGAGACCGCCACGCTCGCCGCAGTCACAAGGGCAGAGAAGAGCACGGCCACGGCACGCACGCGAGGGGCGTTGACGCCCATGGAGAGAGCCTCGTCGTCGGACATCGTGAGGACGTTGAGGCGCCAGCGCATGGCAATGAGGCCGACGAGGCCAATGGCGATGGGCGCGGTGGCAAGCGCAAGGTCTGCCGCCTTGGCGCCGCTGAAGGAGCCGAGCAGCCAGAACGTGATGGCCTGCAGCTGGTTGGACGGGTCGGCAACCAGCTTGGTGTAGGAGACGCCGGCCTCAAAAAGCGACTTCACCATGATGCCGGCGAGCACGGTCACGAGGATGCGGTTGCCGCGCGCCCGCCCACTCACCAGAAGGACTATGCCCACAGCAACGAGCGAGGTAACAAAGGCCGAGGTAGA
This sequence comes from Candidatus Olsenella pullicola, assembly GCA_019117265.1. Classification (GTDB taxonomy): domain Bacteria; phylum Actinomycetota; class Coriobacteriia; order Coriobacteriales; family Atopobiaceae; genus Thermophilibacter; species Thermophilibacter pullicola. The sequence goes on along the minus strand of DXAB01000121.1, from coordinate 2,623 downwards.
GATTGCAAGCGAGCCCGCACCCGCAAGAATGGCCACGCACGCGCCCAGCGCCGCCCCCTGAGAGGCTCCAAGAAAATCCGGCGAGACGAGCGGGTTCTGGAAGATGCCCTGGAAGGCCGCGCCAGCCGCCGAGAGGCTCGCGCCCACAAGGATCACAAGCAGGATGCGCGGCAGGCGCACGTTGAAGAAGAGCGTCTCCTGCTGTGCAGAGAAGTTGCCGACGCCGGGCGCCACGCGCGAGGCAAGCAGCTCGAGCGCGTCTGCCGGGCCGATAGGATAGCGCCCCAGCGCCAAAGATACGAGCACGGCGGCAACCAGCAGCACGCCGAGAAGGGCGATGACACGGCCGGAATGCCTGCGCAGGGCGGCGCTCATGCTCGCTCGCCCTTCCCCGGCCCCTCGCCGCGTCGCTCGGCGCGACGGCGGACGAGCTGCGCCGTGATGGCAAGCGCGATCTCCGATGGCGTGACGGCGCCAATGGCAAGGCCAATGGGCATGGCCACGGCGTCGATGCGCTCCTGCGGGACGCCCGCGGCGGCAAGGCGCTCGCGCGCTAGGGCGACCTTGCGGCGGCTGCCAATGCAGCCCACGTAGGCGGGCTGAACCTCGCGCGAGAGCACGGCGAGAAGAACCGTCTCGTCGTAGGCGTGCCCGTGCGTGAGAACGACGACGGAGTCGTACGGGGCAATGGTGGCGCTTGTGGCAAGCTCGTCAAACGCGCCGCAGGTCACGGACGCTGCCTGCGGCAGGCGCTCGCACGTGGCAAGCTCCGGGCGGTCGTCGTAGACGTGGACCTCAAATCCCGCGGCGGCGGCAAGCCCCACCAGGGCCGCACCTACGTGCCCGGCGCCAAAGACGTGCAGGCGGCTCGCCGCAGAGACGGTCTCGCGGTAGGTTCTTGTCGCCTCGTCCCAGCTGGGGTGAGCGGGGCACGGCGCTGCGGAAAGGGTCAGCGTTGGCGCAGCTGGGCTGTCCCAGCGCTCCTCCACGGACACGGCCTCCCCGCGCTCGAGCGCGTCTCGCACGGCGAGAAGAACGGGCAGGTCATCGGCTGTGAGCGTGCGGACTGCGAGCAGGGCGTCTCCGCCGCAGGCCATCGCGTCGCCCGTGTGGTACCACTCAAGGACGGGCTTGGCGCCAGCCTGCGCCGCACGGGCGCGCTCGATGGCGAGCTGCTCGATCGCTCCCCCGCCAACGGTGCCGATGAGCTGGCCGTCCGCCGTCACGGCAAGGCGCGCGCCCTCGTGGCGCGGCATCGACCCGCTTGTGGCGAGCAGGCTCGCCAGCCCAACGCGACGGCCGGCCGAGAGCTCGGCCGCGAGCGTGGAAACAAACCCCGCGTCCGAGAACGAGCCGTTAAAGGGCGTCGTGCGGACGTTTTTCTCGGCAGAAACGTCCGGAACCTGCCCGTTTGCAGGTACGGGCGGCGTGTGGACGGTTTTCTCGGCAGAAACGTCCGGAACCCGCCCGTTCTTCTCGGCACGCGCGCCGGAGAGGGCGAGAATTGCCTCGAGCACACCACCGCCCACGGCGAGCGCCTTGTCGGAAGAGCTCTTGATGTACTCCGGGTGACAGCGCGGGTCCACGTCACCGGACTTCATGCCCTTGCGCACGGGAACGCCAGCCTGTAGGAGCCCCCGCACCACGCCGTCGATGGTGGCACGCATGGGCTCGCCGGCCACCGTGGCACAGACGTCACCGGCTGTCACCTGCGCACCGATCTCCACGCATGGCTCGAAGACGCCGTCTGCCGGCGCGCGCATCACACGCTCCCCTGCGTAACCGCCGATGAGCCCCGGCACTGCCGTGTTGGGGATGGGCGAGCCCTCGTAGTAAACGCGCCCCAGGTAGTGGCCGCGCATCGTCTCCACGGCGGCGTCGCAGTCCTCGCGAGCGGTGAAGCCGGGGCCCACGCCAATGACGACGGGCGCCATGTCGCGCGTGGTACCAAGGTTTCGCTTGGCGAGAATTGCGTCCACGAGCGCATCCGGCGAGAGGTCGCGCACGCAGGCGGCATCGGGGTCCACGAGCACGGCAACGCTGCCCGCTGCGGCGGTCGCGCGTGCCTCAGCGGCATCCGCGCAGAGCACGCCGTACACGTCTTCCACGCGTGTCTCGCCCAAACGGATGGCCTCCGAGAAGCACACGGTGCGGCGGATGGACGTGGGCACCGCGAGGTCGCACATCACAACCTGCATCCCCGCGCGATGCAGACGCAGCGCGATGCCCGAGGCAATGTCCCCCGCCCCTCGAATCACGACCAACATCCGAGAAACCCCCTCTTCAGCGTTATACTTTTAAAAATGCAACGCTGTACGTCATTCTAGGTCTTTCTTCTGGTTAGTATACCTCACAAAAAGTTTGGCCTTTTCGCAATGCGGCGAGCGGCCCGGCTGCCAACCCCAGCGGTTACCCAACTCCGACGAGCGGCACCGCCGGGAGGGTATGTGCGCAGTTGCGGTCTTGATGTACTTCTCGCAACGTCCTGACCTGGGGTTCTTCTCGCCGCCCTACCGAGAAAAACTTTTAACTGCGTACATAGCCTTGCGCTGCGCGTTGGGGACGTGTTTTTTCGCTCAGACGGTTTGGGACAGGTTTTCTAATAAACCTGTCCCAAACCGTC
>DXAB01000120.1 GCA_019117265.1 Candidatus Olsenella pullicola | reverse complement strand
ATAACGGGTCCTACTACGGGCGCGATGTTTGTCCGGGCGGCGGCGTGCGCTCCATGGCAGCGGTCGAGCGTCTCGTGGCTCTTGGCGTGCGACGCGTGGCCATCGGGACGGCGCTCGTCCGCGACCCCGCGTTCGCCGCCGGGGCGGCGCGCGAGTTCGGCGAGCTCGTCGTGGCCGACGTTGCCGCCCGTGGGGGAGAGGTGCGCGTGAACGGCTGGCGCGAGGGGTCGGCGCTCTCCGCCGAGGGGCTCGTGGCGCGGCTCGCCGAGCTGGGATACCGTCATCTTGTCTTCACCGATGTGGCCCGCGACGGCATGCGCTGCGGCGTGGACGCCGAGGCGTATCGCCGCTTAGCCGAGGTGGCAGGCTTTCCCGTGGTGGCCTCGGGCGGCATCGCGGGCCTGGACGACCTGCGCGCGCTCGCGGCCCTCGGGCCGGACGTCATCGAGGGCGCCATCACCGGCCGCGCCCTCTACGAGGGGTCCTTCTCGCTGGAGGAGGCACTGGCGGCGTGCCGCTAGCCGCACGGTTCCTCTCGCCCCGCGCCGCCCTTTGTCCCCGATCCGTTTTCCTTGGTTTTGGGCAACACTTTTGATATTCGGCATACACCTGATGCGGGGGAATGGGGTGCGCCGTCCTCGCTACCTGGGGATTTTTCAAAGCTGCGCCAAAGTGCGCTCACCAGGTGTATTCCGGACATCAAAAATGTTGCCCAAAATGAGCCAAGTTGCGCGCGGTCCGCAGGACGGGCACAACCCGCTGCGGTGAGGCGCCGTCCCCAGAGGGCCCGTGGTCACGAGGGGCGCCATGGCCCCACTGTTACGAGCCGGGGGCGATGCGCGCGGCGGCGAGATTTTCGCGCTAAGCTTGCCGATGAGGTTTCCGCGCGGCACGGCCCCGAACGAGAGGACGCCATATGCTGACCAAACGAGTCATCCCCTGCCTGGACGTGAAGGACGGCCGCGTGGTGAAGGGCGTCAACTTTGTTGACCTGCGCGACGCCGGAGACCCGGTCGAGCTTGCTCGCGCCTATGACCGCGAGGGCGCCGACGAGGTGGTCTTCCTTGACATCACCGCCACCTCGGACGACCGCGCCACCACGATCGACCTTGCCTCCCGCGCCGCGGCCGAGCTGCGCATCCCCTTCACGGTGGGTGGGGGCTTCCGTGACGTGGGCGGCTGCCGGCAGATGATCGCCGCGGGATCGGACAAGGTCTCGCTCAACTCCGCCGCCGTGCGAGACCCCTCCCTGCTCACGGCTGCCGCAACGGCCTTTGGCTCGCAGGCCGTCATCTGCGCGATCGACGCCAAGCGCGTGGGCAAGGCCGACAAGTGGGAGGTCTACCTCGCGGGCGGCCGGCTGGCCACGGGTATCGACGCCGTGGAGTGGGCGGCCGAGGCGGCCCGCCGCGGCGCCGGCGAGATCTTGCTCACGAGCATGGACCGCGACGGCACCAAGGACGGCTTTGACCTCGCGCTCACCCGCGCGGTGGCGCGCGCCGTGCCCATTCCCGTCATTGCCTCGGGCGGCGTGGGCACGCTCGAGCACTTTGCCGAGGGCATCATCGAGGGCGAGGCCGACGCGGTCCTTGCCGCGAGCGTCTTCCACTTTGGCACCTTCACCATCCGCCAGGTCAAGGAGTACCTGGCCAGCCAGGGCATCCCCGTGCGCCTGGACTTCTAGTCGAGCTCGATCATCCCTCTTTCGCCTAAAGTCTCCTGAAACATTTTGGCCACCTGAGGCGTATCCAAGGTAAGGGCCCGAGAAACGCAGGCGAGAAGAGACGAGAACCCCCGATGGACGAGCAGCGCTTCCGAGGCGCGGTCGAGTGCAACCGCGACATGGTGTTTCGCGTGGCGTACACCTATCTGCGCGACGCCGCCGATGCCGATGACGTGACCCAGAACGTCTTCTACAAACTGCTGACCAGCGATAAGGGCTTTGAGACCGATGCGCACCTGCGAAGCTGGCTCGTCCGCGTGACCGTGAACGAGTGCCGCTCGCTCTTTCGGCGCCCATGGAGGCACGTGGAGGACATCGAGTCGTACGCAAACCAGCTTCAGATGCCGAGCGAGGGACACGTTCACGTGTTCACCACCTTGATGCGGCTTCCGGAGCGCTACCGCGTGCCGCTCGTGCTTCACTACTACGGCGGCTTCTCGACGGACGAGGTGGCCGAGATGCTGCGCGTGCCCGGGGCAACGGTGCGCACGCGGCTCGCGCGAGGCAGGGCCCGTCTCAAGATGATGTTGGAGGGTGATGGCTATGACCAGTGACGAGACCAGGATGCGCGAGGCTCTCGAGTGCCTGCGCGCCGAGGACGACCTTGCCGAGAGGGTTCTGGAGCGCGCGGCGGCGCCGCGCCGGCGCGCCAGGCGCGGGGGGCCGCTTCCCCTCGTGGCCGTGGTCGCCGTCTGCGCGGCGGTCCTTCTCGCCACCGGGGGCGTTGCCTACGCGGTGGCGACGAGCGGCTTCTTCCAGCGCGCCTTTGGCGACCACGGGTTGGGGGAGCGCTCCGAGTGGGGCTTCACGACATCGAACGGCGAAGCCTACGAGTTCACGCGAGAGTTCTCCGACGTGGCGTCCGAGGGCGTGGTCGAGGACCTTGAGGCTGCAGTGGAGGAGGTTGGCCTCAAGGCCATGGGCAACGGTTACACGCTCACGATCGAGGACATGGTAGTAGACGAGAACGGCTGCGGTGCGGCAACCTTCACGCTTGAGAACCCGGACGGGCTTGGGCTTGACGCCAAGAATGGCGTGGGAATGTGGGATCAGACGGGCGCGCTCTGGCTCACGGGAAGCGAGGGGCTCGACATGCTCGGCATGGAATTTGCCGATGGCGAACCCGGCTTCCCAAACGTCTACTGCGTCTACGAGCGGGACTCGCTCACCGAGACGAGCGTCCGTGCGACGATGTACTTTGACTCCTTCACGGGCCTGGATAGCGTTCTGACGGGTGCGCGCTGGAGCCTCGACTGGCACGTGGGCGAGGGCGGTGACGCATCCAAGAGGCATGAGGCGGTAACCGACTGGTTCACACCGACTAAGGTCGTGGGCGCGCGCGGGTTCTCCTGCGACGGCATGAGCGCCTCGCTTGCGCCGATGAGCGTCGTGTACGAGCTGTCCGACGAGCTGGCGGACCAGTGCTACATGTTCTCTGCGTCGCACGTCTCGATTCGCATGAAGGATGGCACCGAGCTTGTCGTTAGCGACGAGGGGGCTGGCGTCGTCAACACGTACACGGACACGGGCCGAGATCGGTACTCGATTTCCCACACGCTCACCCAGCTCGTGGACGTGGCACAGGTGGAGAGCATTGCGATGGTGGTCGAGCTTGACGACGGTCGTGGCGGGGAAGAGGTCCGCGAGTTCACGCTTACGCCGACGGCGTAGCGAGCGGCGGTTCCCGGTCAGGATCGACGCGCTGGGGCGCTGTGGCGCCGCCCTCGGCGGAACGCTCGAGACCAGCCGCACCCCCTCCATCAGGGGCGGTGCGGCTGGTCTAGGAGAGCGGCCTTGCCACGGGGCGCCCGTCTTTGCCGAGCGTGACGACGAGCGGGCGCGCCTGGGCGGGGTCCTCGTGGGGGAAGTCGGCGCGAAAGTGAGCGCCGCGGCTCTCTGTGCGCGCGAGCATGGCGGTGACGAGCGCGCGGGCGGAGAGAATCGCGTTTGCGGCGTGAGCTGACCTGGCCTGCGCGTTCCTCTCGTCCAGCTCATCGAGGACGCGGCCCATCTTGCGAAGGCCATCGTCCGTGCGCCCGATCAGGCAGTGCTGATCCATGGCACGTCTCAGGTCGCGGAGGTCCGTCTTCTCGGTGACGGAACGCGAGCTTCCCTCCTCGTCGCGCGCGGGGCAGCGTGCCGCGGCGATGCCGGCGGCGTGGCCAAAGACCAGTCCGTTTGCGCTCGAGAGGCCACCGATGCGGTCGGCGCCGTGCATGCCGCCGGTTGCCTCGCCGCAGGCGTAGAGGCCGGGTACGCCAGTGAAACCGTGCTCGTCAACGAGGATGCCCCCGTTGGAGGCGTGGGCGTACGGCGCGATGCGAAGCCCGCTGTCCGGGCGCCTCCCAAACGCACCCTCAAACCACGTGAAGTACGTCTGCATGAACTCGGGCAGGCGCCCCGGAAGGTCGTAGCTCACCGCCGCGCCCCGCTCGCCCGCGGCCGCAAGAGACAGGTCGACCGCGCGGTCGGGAAGGCTTGCCGTGAAGGGGCCGTGCCCGCCGCGCGAGTTGAGCAGCTCGGCGGCGTCTGGCGCGTCAAACCCCTCCACGCGCGCGTAGCGGAAGGTCCGCTCGTTGAAGACGACGTTTCTCACCGGCTCCACGAGACCGGGCATGATCTGGATGAACTCGAGGTTGACGAGGCGCGCCCCATGGCGAAGCGCCACCGCCGCAGCCGTCCCAAGAACGTCGGGCACGGTGAGGGTGCGCGAGAAGAGCCCGCCAAAGCCACCCGTCGCAAGCACCACGGCATTGGCGCCCACTACCCGGGCGGTACCGCCGGCGCTGTCGGAGAGTACGGCGCCGCAGATGCGGCCGTCCCGCTCCACCAGGTCGAGAAGCTCGTGGCCGGGGAGCGTCTCCACGCCCGCCCGGGCGAGCGCCGCCTCGGTCGCGTCGCGATACGACGCGCGGCCGAGCCCGTGCCAGCACCGGACCCTGCTGTCAAAGCAGGGGATGAAGTCGCGCTCGTCGGGGTTGTCCGCGCCACGGAGCTCCACGCCGCGCGCCTCGAGCCGAGCCACCGCCCGCCCCACGCCGTGAACGAGCGCCCGCACAAGCCCCGGCACCGCCATGCCGCGTCCCACGCCAAGGATGGTTCTGACGAAGTCCTCCTCGTCCCTCTCGCCGTTTGGCCCCACGAGGCCGAGGCCCCACGTGCCCGGAAAGAAGCTCGAGCCAGAGAACGTCTGACCCGCACTTGCGAGCAGGACGCGCGCGCCGGACCCCGCCGCCGCGAGCGCCGCCTCGCAGCCCGCGATGCCCGCCCCCACCACGAGCACGTCACAGCTTGTTGCCACCTTCTCGCATGCCATCTGATGCTCCTTGCGCTTGTAGTAAAGTGAGGGCTCGGAAGAACGGAGGACGTCGTGACCACGTGCGAGCACGATTATACCTACGCGGGCGAGTGCCTTGAGCCCCTGGCCCCCGCTGCCGCGAACATCCGCTTTGACGAGCGCGGCCTGGTTCCCGCGGTCGTCCAGCAGGAGGGCACCGGCGAGGTGCTCATGGTGGCGTGGATGAGCGGGGAGTCGCTGCGCCTCACCCTGGAGACGGGGACCACATGGTTCTGGAGCCGCAGCCGGCGTGAGCTCTGGAACAAGGGCGCCACGAGCGGCAACGTGCAGCGCGTGAGGCGCGTGCTCGTGGACTGCGACGCCGACACGCTGCTCGTTGAGGTGGACTCGCCCGGACCGGCGTGCCACACCGGGCACCGCAGCTGCTTCTACCGCGAGCTCGCCGCAGCGCCGGCCGGCGAGAGCCGAGACTAGGAGGTTGCCATGGGAGAGAGAACCGCCAACGTTCAGGACGGCAACATCGGCGAGACGCTGACGGGCCTCGCCGCCGTCATCCACGGCCGCCGCGACGCCTCGCCGGAGACGTCCTACACCGCGCGCCTGCTCCAGGGCCCCGAGGACACGCTCCTCAAGAAGGTGACCGAGGAGGCCACCGAGGTCGTCCTCGCCTGCAAGGACAGCGACCATGACCACATTCGCTACGAGGCGGCCGACCTCGTCTACCACCTGCTCGTCACCTTGGAGCGCCACGGCGTCACCGTTGACGAGCTCGCCGGAGAGCTCGACGCCCGCCATCGCTAGGAGCGCCCGTGAAGAAGCCAACACCCGCGTCCGCGCGCACCGACCTTCTCCCCGTCATCGTGGGCGGCGACATCAGCGTCTACGCCCTCGGGCGCCAGTTCCACGAGGCCTTTGGCGTGCGCTCCGTGGCGCTCGGCACCGGCGTGATCGCCGCGATCGAGCACTCCAGCATCTTTGACGTGCGGCTTGTGCCGGACTTTGCCCCGCAGACGCTGCTCGTCGAGGTGACTCGCATTGCCGGTGAGCTTGCCGAGGGGCGCCCGGGCGCCACCGTGGTGCTCCTCGCCAACACGGACGCCACCATCGAGGACATCATCTCCGTGAGAGGCGAGCTTCCCGATAACGTGGTGTGCCCCGTCCCGGACCGCACGGCCTTTGACCTCGTCTCGGACAAGGTCTCCTTTGCCCGTCTCTGCGAGCGGCACGGCCTGCCCACGCCCAAGACCCAGATCGTGAGCCTCGCCGGGGAGGGGGGCCTCCCGCCCACGGGGCTGGAGTTTCCCGTGGTGGCAAAGCCCGCGTGCTCGGCGGAGTACTTCCCCCTTCTTGGGCGAGGCTTCAGGAAGGTCTACCTCATGGAGTCCCAGGAGGAGCTCGACCGCCTCTGGGGCGCTCTCCGCGAGGAGGGCTTTGCCGGGGACTTTCTCGTCCAGGAGTGCGTCCGCGGGGACGACACGCACATGGGTGCCATCACGCGGTATTTCTTTCCCGGTTACCTGCGGCGTAAACAGCGGTGTATTCTGGAACTTTTCTCTCC
>DXAB01000014.1 GCA_019117265.1 Candidatus Olsenella pullicola | reverse complement strand
CCCTACTCGTCGTAGAGGTGGCAGGAGACAAAGTGGCCCGGCTCCAGCTCCTTCTGCTCGGGTGCGATCTCCTTGCAGCAGTCCTTCGCAAACGGGCAGCGCGTGTGGAACTTGCAGCCCTTGGGCGGGTTTGCCGGCGAGGGGATGGAGCCCTCGAGCACGATGCGGTTCTGCTTGGCCTTGGGGTCCGGGATGGGGATGGCCGAGAAGAGCGCCTTGGTGTAGGGGTGCAGCGGGTTGCGGAAGATGTCCTCGGTGAAGCCGTACTCGACCATGCCGCCGAGGTACATGACGCCCACGGCGTCGGAGATGTGCTCGACGACGGAGAGGTCGTGGCTGATGAAGAGGTAGGTGAGCCCACGCTCCTCCTGCAGGTCGTGCAGGAGGTTGATGATCTGGGCCTGGATGGACACGTCGAGGGCCGAGACGGGCTCGTCGCAGACGATGAACTCGGGGTTCAGCGCGAGGGCGCGCGCGATGCAGATGCGCTGGCGCTGGCCGCCGGAGAACTCGTGCGGGTAGCGCATCTTGTGGTACGGCTGCAGGCCGCACTCCTCCATGACCTTATCGATGTAGTCGTCAAACTCGTCCTTGGGCACGAGGTTGTGCTCGCGCACGGCCTCGCCCACGATCTCGGAGATCGGGAGGCGCGGCGAGAGGCTCGAGTACGGGTCCTGGAAGATGATCTGCATCTTGGTGCGGGCGTCGTGGAGCTCCTTGGCGGAAAGGCTGTAGACCTCGCGTCCGTTGAAGAGCACGTCGCCGCCGGTCTTCTCGCCGGCAAGGCGAAGGATGGTGCGGCCCGTGGTGGACTTGCCGCATCCAGACTCGCCCACGAGGCCCATGGTGTGGCCGCGGCGCAGCTTGAAGGAGACGCCGTCGACGGCCTTCACGTAGCCCTGGGTGCGGTTGAACATGCCGCCCTTGATCGGGAAGTACTTCTTGAGGTCGTTGACCTCGAGGATGATGTCCTCGTTCTCGACGGAGGCGTCGGTGGACGTGACGTCCACGGCAGTGTTGGTGGAAGCCATGCTACTTCTCCTCCCCCTTGGTGTCGGGGCCGGCGATGAGCTCGTCGAGAACTGCGGCGGTCTCGGTGGCGGCGTCGGCCGTGGCGTTGTCATAGTAGCGGTAGCAGCTCACCTCATGCGTGGGCGAGAGGCGCACAATGTGCGGGTACTCGCCGCTGCACGCCTTGACGCAGAGCTCGCAGCGGTCCTTGAAGTAGCAGTAGTCCGGCATGTTGACCGGGTTGGGGACCTTGCCCGGGATGGAGTAGAGGCGCTCCACGTGCTTGCCCACAACGGGCTTGGAGGCCATGAGGCCAATGGTGTAGGGGTGCGCCGGGTGGTCGAAGATCTCCTCGGCGGTGCCGCGCTCGACGATGCGGCCGGCGTACATGACCACCACGTAGTCGGCCATCTCGGCGACGACGCCCAGGTCGTGCGTGACGAGGATGATCGAGGAGTTGATCTTCTCCTTGAGCGAGCGCAGGAGGTCGAGAATCTGCGCCTGGATGGTCACGTCGAGGGCCGTGGTGGGCTCGTCGGCGATGATGATGCGCGGGTTGCACGCGAGGGCGATGGCGATCATGATGCGCTGGCGCATGCCGCCGGAGAGCTCGTGCGGGTACATCCCGTACACGCCCTCGGAGTTGGCGATGCCAACGGTCTCGATCATCTCGATGGCACGGGCCTTGATCTTGTCCTTGGACCAGTCCTTGCCGTCGTGGAGGGCAATGACCTCCTCGATCTGCTCGCCCACCTTGAAGACGGGGTTGAGCGAGGTCATGGGCTCCTGATAGATCATGGAGACCTCGGAGCCGCGGATCTTCTGCATGGCATCCTCGGGCGCCTTGGTCACGTCGATGGCGTGGTCACCCAGGTTGAGGCGGATGGAGCCACCCGTGACCTGGCCCTGCGGACGCTGCAGGAGCTGGATAAGCGAGAGGCACGTGACGGACTTGCCGCAGCCGGACTCGCCGACTACGCCCACGGTCTTGCCCACGGGCACGTCATAGGAGACGCCGTCGACGGACTTCACCACACCGGTGTCGGTGAAGAAGTACGTGTGGACGTCGTCAAACTCGACGGCGTTGTTGGGGTCGCGCATCTCGCACGCGTACTCGGAGGGGTCCACGTTCTTGCGCTTGCGCAGCTTCTCATAGCCCTGCGTGATCTTGCGGTTCTCGCGCGAGATCCTGCGGGACTCCTTGGCGGAGAGGTAGCCCGCCTCTTTCTTCTTGTCAGATCCAAACATTGGCTTGTCTCCTCTCTGCCCTTAGCGGTTCATCTTCGGGTCAAACGCGTCGCGCAGACCGTCGCCCACGAAGTTGAAGCCGAGAACCGCGAGCAGCAGGCAGATGCCAGCGGGAATCCAGATGAACCAGTAGTTGGTCATGACGAAGGCGTTGTTGACGTCGGAGATGATGTTGCCCCAGGAGGCAAACGGGAACTTGACGCCCAGGCCGAGGAACGAGAGCGTGGCCTCGGTGATGATCGTCGAGCCAAGGCTCATGGTGCAGGAGACGATCAGCTGCGGCATGACGTTGGGGATGAGGTGGCGGATGATGCGGTGCGGGACCGTGATGCCCGTGGCCTCGGTGGCGAGCATGAACTCCTGCTCGCGCAGGGACAGGATCTGGCCGCGCACGAGACGGGCGATTCCGGGCCAGGACAGGAAGCCGAGGATGAGCATGAGGTAGATCATGCGGATCCAGGGGTCCAGGCGCATGGCGTCCATCGCGGAGCCCAGGATGATGATGATCGGCATCGAGGGCAGGCAGTAGAAGACGTCGACGATGCGCATGATGAGGTTGTCGACCCAGCCGCCAAAGTAGCCAGAGATGCCGCCCATGATGACGCCCAGGCCAGCGGAGATGAAGACGACGATGAAGCCGATGATGAGCGAGACGCGGCCGCCGTACATGAGGCGCGTCAGCATGTCCATGCCGTTGCCGTCGGTGCCGAGCCAGTGCTCGAGCGAGGGGGACGCGTAGCGGTCGTAGACCTGGTTCGCGGTGGTCTCGGTGACGTTGTAGACCTTGGAGTAGGCGTCATAGGAGATGGTGTAGGTGTGCTCGGCGCCCTCGGAGTCCGTGTAGACAACCTCGGAGGCGTCGGCCTCGACCGCGGTGAGGAGCGCCTCGCGCAGGTCGTCGGGGATGGCGGTGTTGCCGTCAGAGGCGGAGATCACAAACGGGCTGACCATGGCAACCACGGTGCCGGAGCCGTCCATGACGTTGCCGGACTCGTCAAAGCTGTAGGTGGCGCCGTCGGCCTCGAAGGTGTTGCCGGCGGCCTCGGCCTCGGCGGCCTCCTGCGCGCTGTCCTGGTCGCCGCTCTCAACCACGACGGTCCCCTCCTCGGTGACCTCGGGGGCCTCCTCGGCGGGAGCCTTCTCGGCGCTGGCACCGGAGAGGGCCGTGATCGCGGCGACCTGGAAGTCAAAGGACGGGGCGGTCATGCCGGCAGGCGCGCTCACGACGTAGGTGGAGGCGTAGGCCACCACGGAGCCTGCCGTGCTGAAGGTGTAGAGGTCGGGAGCGGGCTGCTCGATCGTGTAGACAACGCCGTCGCGCTCGAAGGAGGTCTCCCCCTCGTTGATGGCGGAGTTGGCCTTGGCCTGCACGAGCGCGCCGAAGTCGGCGTCGGGGGCCGCGGTGTAGCGGCGCGTGGTGGTCTCGGTGATGCCCGCGAACTGCGTGTTGAGCTCGGTGGTGGTGCTGAAGGTCTCGTCCTGCCCGTAGGGGCTCACGAGGCCGCCCACAAAGGAGAACACGAACATGATGACGAGAATGACGAGGCCCACCACGGCCAGGCGGTTGCGGAAGAAGCGCTTGGCGATAAGGGCACCCGGCGAGAGGACCTTCACGCGACGGTCGTCGTTGAGGGAGTACTCCTGCTCCTGTGCCTGATCGGCGGGCTTGACGTTCTTGTCGTTGCTCATGAAGTTACACCCGCCTTTCTTAGGAGATTCGAACGCGGGGGTCCACCACCGCGTAGAGGATGTCGGTCAGGAGGTTGGAGAGCAGCGTGATGATGGCGATGAAGGTGAGGAAGAACATCGTGTAGGGGATGTCTCCGGCCGTCATGGCCTGGTAGGACGTGTATCCCGTGCCCGGAATCATGAAGAGCGTCTCGGTGATGAGGGCGCCCGAGAAGAGGCCGGGCAGCGACCCGCCGATGACGGTCACGAGCGGGATGAGGGTGTTGCGGAAGGCGTGCTTGTAGATGACCTTGTGCTCGGGGAGGCCCTTGGTACGCGCCGTGCGGATGTAATCGGCGTTCAAGACCTCAAGCATGTTGGTACGCGTGTATCGCATGAGCGAGCCGATCTGGATCACCGTGAGCGTGACGACCGGCATGACCATGTGGTTGCAGATGTCAAGCGCCTGGCCGACGGCGTCGAGCTGGGCAAAGTCACGGCTCATGAGGCCGTAGAGGTCAAACCAGCCAAGACCCACCGAGAAGACCAGCTTGAGCAGCGTGGCAAAGAAGAAGGTGGGCAGCGAGATGCCCGCGAGGGCGACGGCGGAGATGATGTAGTCGCCCTTGGAGTACTGGTGCGTTGCGGCGAGGATGCCGAGCGGAACGGCGATGGCCGTGGAGAACACGAAGGCGAGGCCGCCCATGGCAAACGAGATGCCGATAGTGTTGTAGAACTCGGTCAGCACCGGCACGTTGAACTTCCAGGAGTCACCGAAGTTTCCGGTGAGGAAGTCACCGAGCCAGGTGACGTAGCCGATGGGCATCGGAAGGTCCAGGCCGTACTGCGCGTTGAGCTGGGCGAGCCACTCATCGTAGGGCTTGGCGCCCGGTGCCTGGGAGAGCTGCATGGCCATCGTCTCAACGTAGGAGGACGGCAGGGCGCGCATCAGGCCGTAGATGATGAAGGTCACGCAGAACAAGATGATGACCGAGATGCCGATGCGCTTGGCGATGTAGGTTCTCACGTCGCAAACGCTCCTCTCACTCTTGCCCGCATCAGCGGGCAGAAGAGACCCCTTTTCTGCACCGGAAGCGCAGATTCTCCTGATGACTCCCAGCGCGGGAAGGAGGTCTCTCAATCCAACAGGGACACGCCCCTAGCTACGCCGTGGGGCGCGGCGGCTCATCGCCGCCGCGCCCAGCGCGTCTAGCTTGGGAAATACTCAAGCACGATTACTTGAGCTCGAGCTTCTCGATCTCGTCCTTCCAGGTCCAGTACGGGGTCTGGTCCTGAACGACGGTCTCGACGTTCACGCGCTCGGTGGAGACGAGCGTGCACTCGGAGCGCTGGTAGACGGGAAGCTCGACGCCCCAGTCGAGGACGATGTCCATGGCCTCCTTGTAGATCGGCTTGCGGCTCTCGGTGTCGAGGCTCTGGCGGCCGGCCTCGATGAGCTCGTCGAGGTCGGGGTCGTCGATCTGGTAGTAGTTCGTGGAGCCCTGGCTGTGATAGAGCTGATACATGTCGGGATCAGCCGTGGACTGCCAGGCGGCGCACCACATCTCGGCGGCGCCGGACTGGTAGGAGGCGAAGAGGTCGGCGGGGTTGGCGATGTCGTTCACCGAGAAGGTGATGCCGATGCTCTCGAAGGCGTCCGCGGCCTCCTGCAGGATCATGAAGGTGGGGTGATCGCCCTGGCCGCCGCCACCGATGTTGCAGCGGTACTCGAGCTTGGCGCCGGCGGGGGCAGCGGTGACCTTGCCGTCAGTGACGGTGTAGCCAGCGGCCTCAAACCAGGTGAGGGCACCCTCGAGGGCGGCAGCGTGCTTCTCGTCCTCGCTCATGCCGTCGGTGTAGAGCGGGTTGCCGGAGGCGTCGGTGGAGTAGCAGACCGCATAGCCCGGATCGGTCTCGTTGGGCGAGGCCCAGGAGGACGTGGAGATCGGGTAGTTGAGGACGGAGGCGGTGTCACCGTAGTAGGAGGCAACGCCGGAGTCACGGTAGGCGGCGATCACGGTGCAGAGGGCCTTGCGGAGGGCCTTGGAGGCGTCGGAGCCCGGCTCGCCGTTCACGCAGACGTTGCCGGCAGCGATGCCGATGTAGCCATAGCCGCGGAAGTCGTGCAGGAAGGTGGTGAAGACGTCACCGTTGACGGCATCGTTGCCGTTGATCTCCTTGATCTGCTTCTCGACCTCCATGGAGTAGGACGGCTGGGAGACGTCGAGGGTGCCGGCCTGGACACCGGTCACCATATCGGCCTCCTGGGTCTCCACGATGTTGAGGTTGGAGACCTTCGGGGCGCCCTTGTAGTAGTCGGCGTTGGCGGACATGTGGACGGTGCCGGAGGTGTAGTCGTCAAACTTGAAGGCGCCGGAGCCCATGGGCTGGCCGTTGAGGCTACGAGCCTTGGAGAGGTCGCCCTTGGTGAAGCCGAAGGAGTTGTTCTCGTAGTCGTAGAGGGACTCGTCGCCGTAGTACTTGTAGGAGCACGGGGCGATGGAGAGCTGGTAGATCATCGTGGCGTCAACACCGTTGGTGGTGACGGTCATGGTGTAGTCGTCAACCTTGACGATGCCGGAGACGTTGGGGGCGGCGTCGCCGGTCTCAACGCCCTGGGTGCCCATGGCGTAGACGTCCTCGGGGATGAGGTCGGAGAGGGCGGAGCCGGCGGACTCGGCCTCGCACGCGGAGAAGTTCCAGTCGTAGGCGGCGCCGATGGCCTCGAAGAAGTCGGTGGCGGTGGCGTCGGCGGGCAGGTCCGGGTAGGCCCAGCCGGCGGCGGCGGAGGCTACGTCGGTGGCGCCGTTCTCCATCATGTAGTCGACGATCTCCTGGGCGAACTTGGTGCCGCCGTCGTCGACGGCCGCCCAGAATGCGTCCTGCTGCTCCTGGGTCCAGTAGGTGAAGTCGGTGTTGTCACGGCCGGCGTTGCCGATGAGGGAAGCCAGCGTGGACATGCCGGAGCGGTACTCCTGCAGGCCGACGATGTCGTTGGAGTAAAGGGTGGCGGAGCCGTCATAGGTGGGGTCGAAGTACGCGTAGAAGGTGTAGATCGCGTCGTCGATGGTGACGGGGGTGCCGTCGTGGAACTTGATGTCGTCGCGCATCTTCACCGTGTAGGTGACGGTGCCGTCGGCGTTCTCCTCCATCGTGATGTCGGCGGGACCGGTGTAGGTGTAGTCGGTGCCGTTGTACTCGCGGGTCTCGCCCTCGATGGCGTTGAGGACGGGCTCGGCCATACGGTCGGTCATGAGCATCGTGATGTTGTTGAAGCTCACGACGTCCTGGTCAGCCGCGGAGGCGGTGAACAGGGGGCAGAACTTGCCCTCGAGGCCGTTGCCGGCAACGACGAGGGTACCGGCGTGCTCGTTGGAGCCGCCCTCCTCGCCCTGGTCAGCAGGCTGGTCGCCGCCGTTGTTGTTGCAGGCGGCAAGCGCCAGCGCGCCCATGGTGGCTGCAGAGAGCCCGAGCATCTTCCTTCTGGTAACGAGCATGATTCCCTACCTTTCCTCCCGTTAAGTGGGGATTTTCCTCACCGGGCGGGTTTGCGCCCGGCGTAGAGCCTTGGTTCGGCGCGATTTCTAGAGAATTCGCGCTTCCGGCATGTTACTTTTTGGAAATCTCAAGTTGGGGCTCGTCAGGATACCGTTCACGCTTTGGTTACAAACGGCGTACACACAGACCCCTCTCGCCACGAGCGCGCTTGGGACACCTTTGGCAAGAAGAACGACCGCGACCTGCCCGTTTTGCTGTTCGGGCCACAGCTGGCACCCAACGTTGCCAACGTGTCGACCGTGGTCAACGCCCCGGCGATCGCGCCCCAAAGAGGGCCGTCAGGCCTAGCACGCCCCTCCTGCCCCGCCACGCCCGGCGGGCGCGGGGAGCTTGAGCGGGAAGTCGCGCTCAAGCTCAAAGGCCGCGCGGTACTGGCGGTTGGCGGTGTACCACTCGCGCACCCACGGCAGGTGGAACGCGGCAAAGCCGATGGGCAGCTCCGCCCGGCAGCGCGCAAAGACCTCGAGCAGGGCCTCGCCGTACTCGGGACGGCGAAGGTAGTCGGGGTTCTCCAGGCGAAATCGCACGAGGCCGCAGAACTTCTCGGCAAGGTCCTCCGCCACGTCCGAGCCCTCCTCGTGCCGCGCCGTGCCCACGCGGTCGAGCGCCGCGAGCGCCTCGTCGCGCAGGCCCAGGCTCTCGCAGCACACCGCGAGCTTGTGCAGGTCCAGCACCGAGGGGTCCTCGCGGGCCGAGAAGAACCCGTATGCCTCCTCGTGGCAGCCGCGCTCGATCTGAACGGCCGCCCTGTTGTAGGAGATCGTCTGCAGCAGGTCGTTCTCGCCCAGCGTGCGCGCGAGACGCTCAACCACGCGGTACTCCACCTCCATGTTCTGGAAGTCGAGCTGGTTGCTGTAGCAGTTGCCCAGGCAGACCTTGGCCGAGAGCATCACGCGCACGCGGCCCTCCTCCGCGGCGAGCGCATAGGCCCTTCTCAGGCGCTCGATGGCAGTGACGTTGTTCTTCTCGCCGCTCTCGTAGGCCGCGACGCCCGCCCGAAGGTAGACGTAGGCGCAGGGGTTGAGCCGGAGGGCGTCGTCGTAGCGATGCTGGGCCAGACGCTGAAGTCCCAGCAACCGCCCGTCGAGAAGGACCTCGAGCTCGGCATCCACGGGGCGCACGGGCTTGGAGAGGAGGCCGTCAAGCAGCGCGGCCTCCGCCGCGAGCGGGCTCGACGAGAGGCTGTCCGCACAGGCGGCGAGCTCCTCGCGCAGGGCGACGCGCGCGGGCTCGTCGTTGGAGAGCACGGCGTCAAAGCCGCGGTCCAGAAGCGAGCGGCCGCTGGCGAGAAACGCCTCGTCGTCGTGCCACGCAAGCCCGAGGCGCGCCATGAGCGCGCGCACGATCTCCGGGCTGGGGTCGGCCTCGCCGCGCTCGATCTTGGAGAGGTACGAGACGGCGCAGATGTCGTGGGCGAGCCCCTTGAGGCTCAGCCCCCGCCCGAGGCGCTCGCGTCGGACGAGCGCGCCGGCAAACCTGTTGGCCGGGGATATCTCCTGGCTCGCGGTCGTCATCCGCACGCTCCTCTCTTCCGTCACTCATCTGAACGTCGGGCACGCATGGGAAGCCGCCCCCATCGTACGGACGCGTCTAGCAGGGCTCCCAGGTGGCGGCAAGGCACGCCTGGCGCAGCGCCACGAGGGCGACCACGCTCACGGCCTCGCAGGCAAGAAACGCCAGCTCGGGGACACCGGGCGCCGCGGAGCTCACGATGAGGAGGACGACCTCCCCCACCACGGCCGCAAGGCCGAGCGCCGCCGCCGCAACGGAGCGGCGGGGCAGCGCGCCGAAGGTCTCGTCGCGCACGTAGGCGCGCATGCGCTCGCCCGTCACAGAGAGCCTGCCCATGCCCCAGACGACCGAGACCATGGCCACAAACTGACACATGTACGGGAGCACCACGTAGGGGCAGCCCGAGAGTCCTCCCGGGTTGGCGAGGGAGGCGCCCAGCACGGCGAGCGTCGCCACGCCGCACGCCGCCCACAGCGTGGTGACGATGCGGCGGCGATCCTGTCCGTCGGCCAGCCTCACGTGCTCGCCGAGGTAGGCCAGCTTGCCGTTCTCGTCGGTTCCAAAGTCCTTGAGCCGCTCGCGCGCCTTCTTCCTCACGTCCCTCTCGCCTCCCCTGCCAAAAACCTGACAAATTACCCTGTCACCATTGTCATCATGACAAAGGTGACAGGGTTGTTTGTCATAAATTATGCGATGCCGGTGAGGTCGTAGGATTCGAGCCAGGCCGTGGCGCGCTCGCAGATGGCCTTGAGGCAGCCCTCGTCAAAGGGCGAGGTCATGCCCGCGTGGGCGAGAAGGTCCGTGAAGGCGCGCGTGCCGCCCTGGCGCGTGTAGGCCATGTAGTGCTCCCACGCGTTTGCAAAGTCGTCCTGCGACATGGCCCAAAACTCGAGCGCCACCGTCTGCGCGAGGCAGTAGTCGATGTAGTAGAGCGGGTTCTCGTAGATGTGGCTCTGGCGCTGCCAGCCCTCGCCCTCGGCGTAGAAGGGGATCTCGCCGTCAAGGCGCATCCACGGCATGTAGGTGCCGAGCAGGCGCTTCCAGGTGGCGTGGCGCTCGGCGGGCGTCATCTCGGGGTGCTCGTAGACCTCGTGCTGGAAGTGGTCGACCATCGTGCCGTACGGCAGGAAGGTGATGGCACCGGCCAGGTGCGCGTAGCGGTACTTGCGCGCGTCCTCGCCGAAGAACTCCTCGGCCCACGGCCACGCCATGAACTCCATGGACATCGAGTGGACCTCGCAGGCCTCCGTCGAGGGCATGGAGAGGCCGATCGGGGTCTTGTCGGTGTTCATGTAGTAGGAGAACGCATGGCCCGCCTCGTGCGTGACCACCTCGACGTCACCCTGCGTGCCGTTGAAGTTGGCAAAGATGAAGGGGACGTCGTAGTCCGGGATCTGCGTCATGAAGCCGCCGCCGGCCTTGCCCTCGGTGGAGAGGACGTCCATGAGGCCGCGCTCGAGCATCATGTCGAAGAAGGCGCCGGTCTCCGGGGACAGCGCGCGGTAGAACGTGCGGCCAGCCTCAAGGACGTCATCGGCTCCCCCACGCGGCGCGGGGTTGCCGGAGCGGAAGGAGAGCGCCTCGTCGGCAAAGGAGAGCGGGTACTCCACGCCCAGGCGCTTCGCCTGCGCGCGGTAGATCTTGTCGGCAAGCGGCACCACGTAGTCGCGTACGGCCTCGCGGAAGCGCTCCACGTCCTCGCGGCCGTAGGAGAGCCGTCCCATGCGGTCGTAGCCGAGCGGCAGGTAGTTCTTATAGCCAAGCTTCCTGCCCATGGCGTCGCGCACGTGCGTGAGCTCGTCGTAGATGCGGTCGAGGTCCGCCTGGTGCTCCTTGTACCAGGCACCCTCCGCCTTCCAGGCGGCCAGGCGCTCGGCGTCGTCGGCGGAGCGCTTGAACGGCGTGAGCTGCGAGAGGGTGTAGGTGCCGCCCTCAAAGGGGATCTGCGCGGAGGCGATGAGCTTCACGTACTCCTGCGCGAGGGCGTTCTCGCGCTTCATGTCCTCCACGATCTGGGGCTTGATGGTGCGGCGCTCCTGCTCGGCCTGGGCAAAGAGGAGCGTGCCGTACTTCTCCTCCAGCTGCGCGCGGAAGGGCGTGGCGAGAAGGGCCGCGGTGAAGGCGTCCGCGGCAGACTGCAGCTCGGGCTGGGCCTCGTCCCAGAAGGCGGCCTCGCCGTCATAGAACTCGTCGCGCGTGTCGATGACGTGGCGGATCATGGCCAGCTCGGCGGCTGTTGACGCGTGACGGTCGAGCTGGTCCTTCTCGAGAAACGCGGCCTCGGCGGCCTCAAAGGTCTCGGCGGAGGCAAGCTCGGCGGCCAGGCGCGCGTACTCGGCCTTCACGGCCTCGAGGTCCGGGCGCTCGTAGGGCATGTCCTTGAACGAAACGGAATTGCTCACGGGGGTTCCTCCTCTTCTTGCGGCACCGGCCCGTTGGGGTTCTCGCCGCGCACTTAGGCTATGATTCGGTTTGGTATTGTACCCGTCAGAGGAGTTTCCATGCCTGACTACGTTCTCAGCTGCTGCTCCACCGCCGATGTGACGCGCGAGTGGCTCGAAGGCCGCGACATCAAGTACCTCTACTTCAACTACTACCTCAACGGCGAGATGTGCAAGGACGACTTTGGCACCACCAACTCCCCCGCCCAGCTCTACGCCAAGATGCTCGCCGGCGCCGACGCCAAGACCTCGCAGATCAGCGCGGGCGACTACATGGCCCACTTCGAGAAGTACCTCGCCGCGGGCAAGGACGTCCTGCACGTGACGCTCTCCACCGGCATCTCCGGCACCTACAACTCCGCCTGCACCGCGCGTGACCAGCTCGCCGAGAAGTACCCGGAGCGCAAGGTCATCGTCATCGACTCTCTTGCGGCCTCCTCCGGCTATGGCCTGCTCATGGACAGGCTCGCCGAGCTGCGCGACTCCGGCATGGGCATCGACGAGCTCGCCGCCTGGGCCGAGGAGCACAAAAGCGAGGTCCAGCACTGGTTCTTCTCGTCCGACCTCACGTTCTTCGTGCGCGGCGGGCGCATCTCCAAGGCCGCGGGCCTCGTGGGCGGCATGCTCAAGATCTGCCCCGTGATGGACGTCGAGCCCGACGGCTCGCTCGCCGTCAAGGAGAAGATCCGCACCAAGGCCAAGGCCGTGAGCCGCGTGGTCCAGAAGATGGAGGAGCTCGCCGAGGGGGGCCTCAGCTACTCCGGCAAGTGCTACATCTCGCAGTCCGAGTGCATCGACGACGCCCAGGAGGTCGCGCGCCTCATCGAGCAGAAGTTCCCCAAGCTCGACGGCAAGGTGGAGATCTTCCCCATCGGCGCCACCATCGGCGTTCACACCGGTCCCGGCACCGTCGCGCTTTTCTTCTGGGGAAAGAAGCGCGCCTAACCGCCGCTTAGGGCCAAACGTTTGCCTCAAGAAGGGCGCGGGCCACGTGTGGCCTGCGCCCTTTCTCTGAGAAAATGCCCGGCAGATGCTGTGCGGCGGCGCGGCGGGAGGGCGTTTTTTGTTGTAGGTCATTTTGGACAAGAGGGCCAAGTATCGACGATTTTTCTGGCGAATAGTTGCTGGTAGATAAATGGCACCAACGCGGTAGTACTTAGGCTTCCAGCGTAAAGCAACACACAACTGGAGCGGCGCTAGATTTGCAGGGCAAAAAACCTCCGATAGAGCTCCAGTTCCCCTGGCGTATCCAGGCTGGAGGCAAATTCGACGCGCCCCGCGCGCTCTCGAAGGGCAAGGAGACCCCCGGCGTCTAGGCGTGCGCGCAGCTGGCGGGCCGTGCCGGCACCGCCATCGAAAAAGCGGACGTCGGGACCAAGCACGTTTGCAATCTGGCTTCGCACGAACGGATAGTGCGTGCAGCCGAGGACGACGGCATCGACCGATCCCGCATACGCGCCCACAAAGCCGCGAATCATCTCAGAGAGATCGGGGGCATCCAGCTCTCCCCGCTCGATGCGCGCCGCAAGCCCCGGGCACGGGACGGGGATGACCTCGCACTCCCCTCCCCACGCGCGCGCGAGCTCGTGGTACTTCTCCAGACGCAGCGTCACCTCCGTGGCCATCACGAGGACACGGCCGTGGGGCAGCGCCCGCGTGGCGGGCTTGAGGGCGGGCTCGATGCCCACGATCGGCACGTCGGGATGCGCCGCTCGCAGGGTTGCCGCAGAGACCGAGGTGGCCGTGTTGCACGCAATGACGATGGACTTGGCACCCTCTGCGAGGAAGCGCTCGACGATGGAGCGTGAGAGGCCGAGCACCTGGGCCTCGGTCTTCTCGCCGTAGGGCGCGTTTGCGGAGTCGCCAAAGAAGCGGAAGTCCTCGTGCGGAAGCTCGGCCACAAGCGAGCGCAGCACGCTGATGCCGCCTACGCCCGAGTCGAAGACCCCCACAAAGCCGTCGCGCTTCTCGCCCATCGAGCACCTCCCGTCGTGCGCTTCTCGCCCCTGCATCACACAGAAGCATACCGCATGGCGGGTGCCTGCCGCCCGCGCCCTAAACTATGCCACTCACAGTTACTTTTCTGAAAAGGTATATCGACACACATAGTAATATTGGGTACGATACACATGACGACAACGAACAGGAGGAGGTGACCCATGGCAACGAGAGATGCGGAGAGCGACCTCATCCGTGGCAACATCGACGCCATCGTGCTGTGCACGCTCTCGGACGGCGACTCCTACGGCTACGAGATCCTGAAGGACGTCGCGCAGACGAGCGAGGGAGCGTACGAGATGAAGGAGCCCTCCCTCTACACGAGCCTCAAGCGCCTTGAGGGGCAGGGGCTCGTGGAGAGCTACTGGGGAAACGAGTCCCAGGGGGCACGACGAAAGTACTACCACATCACCGACGGCGGGCGCACCGAGCTCACGGAGGCAACGGCGCGCTGGGTCCGGGCAAGAAACATCATCGACCGACTCCTCAGACAGGGCGGAGGCAGCAAATGAGCGGCAGAAGCGACATCAGGATGTACGTCGAGCACCTCTTTGAGGGGCGCACGCTCGACGCCGAGGCCATCGAGCTCAAGGAGGAGATCTACGGCAACCTCGTGGCGCGCTTTGACGACTACGTGGCGCAGGGCATGGGCGAGGACGAGGCGTACGCGCGCACCTGCGAGGCCGTGACGAGCGTGGACGACGTCATGGGCGAGAAGGACGCGGGCGAGAGGGACGATTCGCTCGACGCCACCGTCGTGGCTCCCACGGCAGCAGCCGCGCCCGGGCCCGAGCCCACGACCGTGCCCTGCTCCCCTGAGCCGCCCGCCCCGCAAGCCGAGCCCGCTGGCACGCAAAGGCGCTGGTCAACGGGCATGATCGTGGCGGTGGTCGTGGTCGTTCTCCTGGTTGCCGGCATTGCGGGATGCACCGTGTTCAACGCACTGGACATGCAGCGGGGACTCGAGGACTACCAGTCCCAGACCTCTCAGACGGTTCAGCCGGTGGACCAGCCCGATGACACCACGTACGCGGACGAGACCCCCACGGGCGACTCGACCACGAGCCAGACAACGGGCAGCAACACAACCAGCGACAACACGACGAGCACGTCCCCCAGCAACGGGAGCTCCCCGCAGGGCGAGACGGACAGCGCCAACGACGCCCCATCGCAGGTTGGCACGAGCCTCTTTGCCAAGGTTCAGGCACACTCCGTCGACGAGCTCTCCGCATACGCGGGGACCACGCTCTCGGACGCGGCACGCGTGGAGGAGCTCGTGCGCTCGCTTCCCGCAGGCGAGTACGTGACGGGGGTCACCACCGACGCCGCCACAAGATCCGTCGAGGTCACCTACACCTATCAGGACCGCGACCGCGTTGCCCGGGATGACGACCAGGTGGACCTCGCCCTTGTCTACGACGCCGTGGCACTCATGAGCACCCTTGACGGGATGGACACGCTGAGCATGGTCGAGATCGAGGACGACGGTCATGACTACGACCGGGACCTGCAGGTCTTTGAGCGCACCATGCTCGAGAGCCTGCTCGGCGTGACCCTTGACGCCAGTCAGCTCACGGCGGAGGCATGGGAGAAAGTCCGAGGCCAGGTCATGACCGAGTACGTCTACGAGGAGGCGTGGGACCGCGCAGAGCGCAGCTAGATTGCTGACCTTACACGAAGGGAGGATCAGGCCAGATTATGGTGTGAAATCGACCTTCGTGTAAAGTTCACCTCTGCAGACCGGTTTGCTTCTGGCACAATCTTGGATCGCTACGCACCCAACCGAAGGGAACCACATGAGCAACGACGGCAAGAAGGTCAAGGTCCACTACGTGGGCACGCTCGACGACGGCACCAAGTTCGACTCCTCGCGCGACCGCGGCGAGCCGCTGGCCTTCACCTGCATGGCCGGTCAGATGATCAAGGGCTTTGACGAGGCCGTGCGCGAGATGGAGGTCGGCCAGGTGGTGGACGTCCGCCTCGAGCCTGCCGAGGCCTACGGCGAGCGCGACGAGCGCCTCATCCAGACCGTGCCCGTCTCGGCCATGCCCGGCGCCGAGAACCTCTCCGCAGGCGAGCGCGTGATGCTGGCCTCCCCCACCGGCCAGCCCTTCCCCGCCGTTGTAGCCGCCGTCGAGAACGGCAACATCACCTTTGACATGAACCACGAGATGGCCGGCAAGGCGCTCAACTTCAACATCGAGCTTCTGGAGGTCGAGGAGTAGCGGCTCGACGATTCGCCGCCCGGGGCCCGCGACGCCAACTGCGCCGCGGGCCTTGTTTTATGACAATTTACCCTGTCACCTTTGTCATCATATGTGCTCCCAGGAGACGAGGTAGCGCAGGGTGTGGTCGTCCTTGCAGCTGAAGCGGTACTCCGGCCGTGTGGCGGGACCGCAGCTCCCGGTACCAATTCCCATCTGGAAGGCCTGGATGGTCACATAGGTCCCCGTGCGAACCTCGTCCTCCCGGTGGCGCATGGCGCGAAGCTCCTCGTCCGAGTAGGGCTTGACCGCAAGCTCGAAGGGCTGGTCAACAGCTGTAAGCTGCACGCTCTTCTTTCCGTTTGAGAGGGTGACGTACTGGCAGTCCATGCGGTTGCCGCTCTCCTGCGGTCGGATGTTGGGCTCGGTCATGTCCGCAACGTGGCAGCGCACGCGCTCGATCTGTGCCTGCTCGCACATGTCTCGGTAGGACTCGCCGTTGCGACCGAGATACTCAACGTCGTCCCACAAGTCGTCAAGCCGGTAGCACACGCCAAAGCGAGGCAGGTCGCCTCGGCCGCGCTCGCAGTGGAGCCGCGTCGTCACGAGCACGCCCGCCCGGACCGCCTCGTAGGAGGTGGTGCAGAGGAAGCGGTGGTGAGGGTAGACGAGGCGCGTGACCACCTCGGCGCTCCCCTCCCCGCTCACCGTGGAGACAACCTCGCGACGGCAGTCGTAGAGCCGCTCCATCGGGCAGCGCCCGTCAAGGTGGCGGTCGTTGTCCGTCGCGGCGCGGGAGAGAAGGACCGGCGTCGCCGCGGGGCGCATCGAGCCGGGAAGGACGAGCCCGTCGTCTGTGACCTCGCAGCCCTCCGGGAAGCGCGCAACCCGGGCAAGGCTCGTCTCCCCCAGGGGCTCCAGGCCGGAGAGCGCAAACTGCTCGCGAGCGACCTCCTCGCCCGTGGCGCGACGCGTCGTGATGACCGTCACCAGGCGCACGCGGTTGCGCCGCAGGCCCGCCCCCTCGTCGGACGCCTCGTACGAGGTCGGCTGCACGAGCACCGTGGCATAGCGCAGCGGATCAACATCGGGCACGACCTCGGCAACGCCACCGTCGCTCCACTCAAGGCGCAGCGTGAAGGCGTCTCCTGGCGTGAAGCCCGTCGCGTTGAAGAGGCGGAACCAGTCGCCGCCCACGTGGCGCACGCGAAGGGGGCGATAGCAGTGGCGCACGATGCGCGCGCCCGTGGAGGGCGTGCGGTCCGGGTAGAACAGGCCGTCCACGCAGAAGTTGCCGTCGTGCTCCCACTCGCCGTGATCGCCGCCGTAGGTGTAGCTGCCATCCGGGTGCAGGACGGCATGGTCGACCATCTCCCACACGCAGCCGCCCATGAGGGCGTCGTACGAGTAGATCTGCTCCCAGTAGTCCTCGATGCCGCCGGGGCCCACGCCCATGGCGTGCGCGTACTCGCAGAGGAGGTAGGGGCGGTCATTGAGCCTGCGGGTGGTGGAGCTCCCCTCGCCCACGCTCCTCACGCGCTCGACCGTGGCGTACATCTCGCTGCCCACGTCGTAGGCGCGGCGCAGGGAGTGAATCGCGCCCTCGTAGTGCACGGGCAGGTCCGAGCGCGAGCGAATGAGCTCGTACATGGCATCGGCGTTGCAGCCTCCGCCCGCCTCGTTGCCCAGGCTCCACATGATCACGCACGGGTGCAGCTTGTCACGCTCGAACAGGCGCTCTGCGCGGTCGAGGTAGCGTGGCCGCCAGCGGGCATCGTCCGTGAGGCGGTTCTGGCGCGCCGGGAACTTGCCCACGAGGGCGCCATGGGTCTCGAGGTCCGCCTCATCGATCACGTAGACGCCCAGCTCGTCGCAGAGCTCGAGGAGGAGCGGATCGGGCGGGTAGTGCGACGTGCGGATGGTATCGATGTTGTGCTCCTTGCAGAGGCGCACGTCTCGCTCGATCTCCGCGGGCGTCATCGTGTAGCCCGCCGTGGGGCTCGTGTCGTGATGGTTGACGCCGTGGAGCTTCACCGGGCGGCCGTTCACGAGGAAGCGCCGGCCGTCCACGCCCGCCTCGCGGAAGCCCACGCGCAGAAGGACGCACTCTGTGCCCGTCTCAAGGTAGAGGTCGTAGAGGCTGGGCGTCTCCGCCGTCCACTCGAGCACGTCAAGCTCGTCAAAGGCGAGCGTCGCGCGCCCGTTGCCCGCGCTCGTCTCGGCCGCGCGCTCGAGGTCGTGCCCGCGCAGCGTGGCGCGTACCTCCCCTCCGCCCGCAAGCGTCACGTCCGCCCGCAGTCGGTAGCGCACGCGGCTCGCACGCTCTTCTCGCCAGGTGCGCACCTTGACATCCCAGATGCCGCACGGGGTCACCTCGCGCAGCAGCACGTCGCGAAAGATGCCGCTGTTGCGAAACATGTCCTGGCACTCCAGGTAGCTGCCCGTGCACCAGCGGCGCACCACGGCGAGCAGCTCGTTTTGCCCCGCGCGCTGGTAGGGGGAGAGGTCAAACTCGGCGGTGTTGTGGGAGCCCTCGGAATAGCCCACGCGCTTCCCGTTGAGGTAGAGGTCAAGGCAGCTTGCCACGCCGAGGAAGGTGATGACGTGGCCAGCCGTGGCCTCGCGCTCGCTGAGGTCAAAGAGACGGCGATACACGCCCACGAAGTTGTACTCGTCCTTGGGGTGCGCCACGTGCGCTCCCTGGCCGCCCTCGCCAATGAGCGAGAAGACCGGGCCCATCGGCGCCTCCCGTGGCACGCGCGGCGGGTCAAACGGAAACTGGTAGCGCTCGTCCACATAGAAGGGGTGGTCGTAGCCCTGGAACTGCCAGCAGCCGGGAACGGCCACGCGGTCCCAGGTCATGGCGTCGGTATCCAGCACGTCGGGCAGCTCCGCGGGGCGAGGGTAGAAGCGGAAGTCCCACTCGCCGCTCAGGCAACGCACGAGGGGCGAGTCGTAGCGGCGGCGCTCGGGCGTGACGGCGTCCGCCGAGGCGCGGTCAGGATACGCAACGAAGTAGCTTCTTGCCGGGAGGCGGCGCTCCTCGATGGTCGCTGCGTCACAATACGCGCTCTTGTCGATCGCATACCTCATCGTCGTCCCCCCAACTTGACAGGCGTCAGAGCTGATTGTCACACAACAAGACGGGCCGCCGGGCGAGAAGTGCCCGACGGCCCAGAGCGTCTCATGGCGATCTGCCCTGTTATGACAATCTACCCTGTCACCTTTGTCATGATGATGACAGTTTACCCTGTCACCTTTGTCATCAAATGGCGGCGAGGGCCTGCTCGATGTCGGCGATGAGGTCCTCGGTGCCCTCGAGGCCGCACGAGAAGCGCACCATCGCGGGCGAGATGCCGGCGGCTGCCAGCTCATCGTCGTTCATCTGGCGGTGCGTCGCGGAGGCCGGGTGCAGGCAGCAGGTGCGGGCGTCCGCAACATGCGTCTCGATGGCGGCAAGGCGCAGGGCGGCCATGAACTTCTCGGCAGCAGCACGGCCGCCGGCCAGCTCAAAGGACACCACGCCGGAGCCTCCCTCGGGCAGGTACTTCTGGGCGAGCGCGTAGTACGGGTCGCTCGGCAGGTGCGGGAAGCGCACCGAGGTCACCTTGTCGCTCTTCTCGAGGAACTCCGCCACGGCAAGGCCGTTCTTAAAGTGCTGCGGCATGCGCACGTGAAGGCTCTCGAGGCCCAAGTTGAGGTAGAACGCGTTCTGCGGGCTCTGGATGGAGCCGAGGTCGCGCATGAGCTGCGAGGTTGCCTTGGTGATGAAGGCGCCGGCCTGGCCGAACTTCTCGGCGTAGACGATGCCGTGGTAGGACTCGTCCGGGGTGGTGAGGCCGGGGAACTTCTCCGCGTGCGCCATCCAGTCAAAGTTGCCGGAGTCAACGATGGCGCCGCCCACGCCCACGCCATGGCCGTCCATGTACTTGGTGGTGGAGTGGGTCACAATGTCAGCGCCCCACTCGATGGGACGGCAGAAGACCGGCGTGGGGAAGGTGTTGTCCACGATCAGCGGCACGCCGTGGTCGTGGGCTGCCTTGGCAAAGCGCTCGATGTCCAGCACGTCGAGCGCGGGGTTGGCGATCGTCTCGCCAAAGACGGCGCGCGTGTTGGGGCGGAAGGCCGCCTCAAGCTCCTCGGGCGTGCACTCCGGCGAGACGAACGTGGACTCGATGCCCATCTTGGCCATGGTGTGCGCGATGAGGTTGTACGTGCCACCGTAGATGGCCGAGCTCGCCACGATGTGGCTGCCCGCCTCGCAGATGTTGAAGAGCGCGAAGAAGTTTGCCGCCTGGCCGGAGCTCGTGAGCATGGCCGCGGCGCCACCTTCGAGCGCGGCGATCTTTGCGGCCACGGCATCGTTGGTGGG
This sequence comes from Candidatus Olsenella pullicola, assembly GCA_019117265.1. Taxonomy (GTDB): domain Bacteria; phylum Actinomycetota; class Coriobacteriia; order Coriobacteriales; family Atopobiaceae; genus Thermophilibacter; species Thermophilibacter pullicola. The sequence continues at coordinate 10,839 of DXAB01000014.1, read as the reverse complement.
GTTCTGGAGGCGCGTGTAGAAGTAGCCCTCGGCCTCGAGGTCAAAGAGCTGGCCCATGTGCTCTGAGGTGGCATACTTGAAGGTGGTGGACTGGACGATGGGAATCTGGCGCGGCTCGCCGTCGCCGGGCGTGTAGCCGGCCTGGACACAGCGCGTCGCGATGGTCTGATCAGCCATGGTGATCCTTTCTGTTGGGTCTGAACATCATAGCGCGAAGCCCGTCTCGGGCACCCTCATGTGACATGTCCGAAAAACCTAGTTTTGGGTTTCTCGGCCCTCTGCGCTCTGCCAGATGGCCGTTCCAGCATGTTTGCGCCGGTTTTGGGCAACAAGTTTTATGTAGCAGCGCGCAGATGGCGGCATTTTTCGCCGGATGACACGCTTTCGCTGGATTGTGGGCAAAAACATTGATGGACAAGATGCTTTTCCATCAAAGTTTTTGCCCAAAACCAGGGAGAGACGCAACGAGCAGAAAAGCGGACAGAAAACCAGGGAGAGGCGCAACGAGCAGAAAAGCGGACAGGCGAGAAGAGCCCCGGGATGTCGGCCGCTACACCATCTGCTCGGGGTGGAAGACCTCGTCGAAGCGCTCCGCCGAGAGGAGCCCCAGCTCCACGCAGGCCTCCTTGAGCGACGTCCCCTCCGCGAAGGCCTTCTTGGCCACGCGCGCGGCGTTGTCGTAGCCGATGTGGGGGTTGAGGCAGGTCACGAGCATGAGCGAGCGGTGGAGGTTCTCGTCCATCTTCTCGCGGTTGGCCGTGATGCCGCTCGCGCAGCGCTCGTCAAAGGAGACGATCGCGTCCGCGAGGAGTCGCACGGACTGCAGGTAGTTGTAGGCGATCACCGGCATGAAGACGTTGAGCTCAAAGTTGCCCTGGCTCGCGGCAAACCCAATCGTCGCGTCGTTGCCCATGACCTGCACGGCCACCATGGTGACGGCCTCGCACTGGGTGGGGTTGACCTTGCCCGGCATGATGGAGCTGCCCGGCTCGTTGGCAGGAATCGTGATCTCGCCAAGACCCAGGCGTGGGCCGCTCGCGAGCCAGCGCACGTCGTTGGCGATCTTCATCATGTTGGCGGCAAGGCCCTTCACGGCGCCGTGGGAGAACACGAGCGCATCCTTGCCCGTGAGCGCGCGGAACTTGTTGGGGTCGGTCTCAAACGGCAGGCCCGTGAGCCCCGCAAGCTCCGCGGCAACCGCCTCGTCAAAGCCCTCCGGCGCGTTGAGCCCCGTGCCCACCGCGGTGCCGCCGAGCGCCAGCCGATAGAGCCCGGGCATCGCGGCAAGAAGCTCCTCGCGCGAGCCCTCGAGAAGCCCGCGCCAGCCCGAGATCTCCTGAGAGAAGGAGATGGGGACGGCATCCTGCAGGTGCGTGCGACCGCTCTTGACCACACCAAGGTTTTCCGCCTCAAGGCGGCGCAGCGTGCCCACGAGCTGGTCGATCGCGGGCAGCAGGCGCCCCGTCACCGCCAGCGCGGCAGCCACGTGCATGGCCGTGGGGAAGGTGTCGTTTGAGGACTGGCTCATGTTGACGGAGTCGTTGGGGTGAAGCGGCCTCTCCAACGCCACGCCCTTCTCGGCAGCGAGCTGGTTTGCGCGGTTGGCGAGAACCTCGTTCATGTTCATGTTGGACTGCGTGCCGGAGCCCGTCTGCCACACCACCAGGGGGAAGTCAGCGTCGTGCTTGCCGGCGAGCACCTCGTCGGCGGCGGCGCAGATGAGGTCGCGCGCGGCGGGGGCAAGCCGCCCAAGCGTGCAGTTGGCACGCGCGGCAGCCTTCTTCACCAGCGCAAACGCGCGCACAACCTCCTCCGGCATGCGCTCGGTGCCAATGGGGAAGTTCTCGTGGCTGCGCTCGGTCTGAGCGCCCCAGAGCGCGTCAGCGGGGACGCGCATCTCCCCCATCGAGTCGCGCTCCACGCGCCACGTGCCGTCCGTCTCGCCCACGCGCTACTCCTCCTCGGTCTGGTCGCCCTCGGCGGCCTTCTCGGTCTTCTCGGCCTTGGCCTCCTTGCCGGGCTTTGCCGCCTTCTCCGCCTTGCCCTTGGACGCCTTCTTGCCCTTGTCCTTCTCGGCCTTCTTCTTTGCCGGGCGCGCGTCGGACTCGCGACGCTCCAGCCCGGACGTGATGGCAGACACCACCTCGGCCTGATCGCGCGCAACAACGCCCAGGTCGGCGCGCACGCCGCGGAAGCGCGGGCTCTTGGCGCACTCGTCGGCGAGCTGCTTGTTGCTGCGAGCGTCCGAGAGGGCGCCGAGCTCGCGCTGGATCTCGTCGAGCGCCTCGCTCATCTGCGCGCGCTCCGCCCCAAGGACGTCCCCAAGGCGCTCGGCAACGTAGTGCATCTCCTTGGTGTCGCGCCGGGCCACGTAGACCGCGTCGCCATCGCGCAGGTCAAGGCCAAAGAGGTCCTCGTCGACCTCGTTGAAGAGCGTGTCAAAGCGCTCGCGGAAGTCCTCGGCGGTGAGGCCCTTCTCGGCAACCTTGGTCTTCCAGCTCAGGTGCTCGAGGTCGCGCGCAAGCCGCTTGAGGTCCTTGGCCGCGTGGAGCTTGCGCATGTGGGTCACAAAGGAGGAGCACTCGAGGGAGCGCTCCTTGGCGCAGGCCATGGGCAGCAGGCTGTTCTCGCCGAGCTCGCCACTCTCAACAAGGCCGTCCACGGCATCGGAGAGAATGTCGAGCGCGCGCAGGTGCGCGGAGGAAGCCTGGAGCTCCTTGAGGACGTGCTCGCTGCGGCGGTTCTGCTTCTTGGACTGCCAGGGGGCAAGGAACTGCAGGAGCGAGCGCACGCGGCGGATGGCAATGCGGAACTGCAGGAGCCGCTCGGGGTCGTCCGGGCTGGCGAGAAACTCCTCCGTGCAGTCCGTGAGCACGTTGGCGGCTCCGGCCACCCCGCGCTCGACGAGTGAGAGCTCCTCCCATGAGGCAACCTCGGGACCCGCCACGTACCAGCGCAGCACGCCGCGTCCCGAGACCCCAGCCGGAAGGTCGATCGCGGCGACCGTGCCCTTGCCAAACTGAGGGCACACGCCCAAGAGGCGCGTGGCCAGGTGGTCGACAAACGGCGCGTGGCCAACGGCTATCACGCACAGCGCGTCCACCGCCTCAAGCTCGGCGAGAAACGCGGAGATGTCCTGGGCATAGAGGGACTGATGGACCTCGATGTCCTGTGCGCCCGTGACCGCCGCCACAACATCCGCCGTCTCGAGCGCGCGAATGGCGGGGCTGCTCCACACGAGCGGGTCAACTTCGTCCCCAAGCAGGGCAAACGTGCGCGGATAGGCCACGCGAAGAGCGCGCGCCCCCGAGGACGTGAGCTTGCGGTCGAGGTCGGACCCGGTGGGCGAGCTCGCCTCCGGGGCGCCGTGTCGAACGAGAACCAGCGTCTTGACCATGTCTCCCCCGTTCATCGCTCCATAGACAAATGACCAGAATAGCAATTTCCCGCTCGCCGATTTCTCGGTTGCGGGGAGCGGTAGCCGGATCGGACGCGAGGGACCAGCGCGCTCTGCGCGCCCCTGCGAGCTTGAGGCGCTGGCCGTTTTATTGCTGGCACATCACCGACGCGGCGCTACCATGGAGAAAAGCGGTTCAAGGGGGTGCCATGCACGCGAAGAGCAACCTCGGGCCTGACAACGCCGCCGAGCTTGGCGAGGCCATCGCCCATGAGCTCGCGGTCGCCCTCGCGGCGCCGCGCGAGACCATCGCGCTTGCCGTCATGTGCCTGCTCTCGGGCGGGCACCTGCTCCTCGAGGACGTCCCCGGCGTGGGCAAGACCACGCTCGCCCGCGCCCTCGCGCGCGCGGTGAGGGGGCGCGTGACGCGCGTGCAGTTCACCTCCGACATGCTCCCGAGCGACCTCACCGGCGTGAGCGTGTGGGACCCGGGAACGCGCGAGTTCACCTTCCACCCCGGCCCGCTCTTCTCGGAGATGGTTATCGCGGACGAGATAAACCGCGCCAACCCCAAGACGCAGGCCGCCCTCCTTGAGGCCATGCAGGAGGGCCGCATCTCGGTGGACGGCACCACCTACGCGCTGCCCAGCCCCTACTTTGTCATGGCGACGCAGAACCCCGTTGAGATGGAGGGCACCTATCCCCTCCCCGAGGCGCAGCTCGACCGCTTCATGGTTCGCGCGAGCCTGGGCTACCCCGCCCCCGAGGCGGAGCGCGCGATGCTCAGGGGCGCCTCGGGGTCGGACCCCGTGGCACGCGTGCGGGCGGTCTGCGACCTCTCCGACGTAGCGGCCTTCCGCGGCCTCGCCGCCACCGTGCACGTGAGCGACGAGGTGGCGGGCTATGCCCTTGCGCTGCTCGACGCCACGCGGCGCTCGCCCGAGATCCGCCTCGGCGCCTCGCCGCGCGCCGGGCTGGCGCTGCTTGCCATGAGCCGCACCCACGCGCTGCTCGACGGGCGCGACGCCGTCTTCCCCTCCGACGTGCGCAGGCTCGCCCCCGCCGTGCTGGCGCATCGGATCGTCCCGCGCGACGCCTCGCCCGACGCCAGCAGAAGTGCGCGGCAGCTTGACGTCCTCACCCGCGCGATCGCGCACGTGCCCGCGCCGGGCTCCCGGCGGAGATGAGCGGCCGAGAAAAACCTCGCGCTCGCGCCGTGGCGCCCACGGCGCGCGGCGTCATGCAGACAATCCTTGGCGCGGCGCTCCTTGCGGCTGGTTTGACCTGCGGGTTGTTTGCCCTGGCCGCCGCTGGCTCCGCACTGCTCGTCGCCTGCGCGACGGGCCTTCTCGAGGTGCTTCTCGCCAGGTCGAGGCGGGTGCGGACCGGGCCGCTCTCCCGGCTCCTCCCCGCACCCGAGCGCAGGGGTGGCGCGTGGGCGCGCCTTGACCAGCACGGGCGCGAGGTCGAACGGACGAGAGACCTCCCCACGGCGCGCGGGCTCTACCGTCAGGGACCCTCGACCCTCCTGTGGCGCGACGCCTTTGGCTTCTGGCGGGCCACGGGCACCGAGCCCTCGGGGCGCGAGGTCTGCGTTCCCCCCGCACCAAACGAGCGGCTGAGCCGGATTCTCGACGCGCGCGGCGCCCATGGCATAGCCGAGCTCGCCGACGAGCGTGACGCGGCGGGCGTGCGCCCCTACGAGAAGGGCGACGGGCTGCGAAAGATCTCCTGGCGGCAGAGCGCCCACCACGGCGAGCTCATGTCCTTCGAGGACGCGGGGCCCGAGACGCCGCCCGTGCTCGTGGTGGCGGATACCCTTGGGACGTGCGACGCAAACGCGCTCGCGGCCGCCGTGGCAAGCGCCCTTCTTGCCCTGCGCCGCAGACCCGACGTGCTTCTCACCGACGGGAGCGCGAGCTGGAGAACCCCCGTGCAGCAGGAACGCTTTCTGGCGTCCCTGGTGCCCGAGGCCGCCACCGCGGAAGAGGTGGCGGCGCGCTCGCTGGCCGTCGAGCGCCTGGCGGCGCAGGGGCGACGGCGCATCGTCCTCGTCACCTGCGACGAGCACGGGGAGCTCGCCCGTGCGCTGCGCCAGGGGCGGCACGCGCGCACGCTCGCCGTGATCTGCGCAACGGGAGACGCGGGCGTGACGGAGGCCCGCGAGGGACGCTCCGACGCAGGGCGCGACGCAGGGGCGGACGGGCGCGCAGGACAGGTTGCGGCGAGCGCCCTGGGCGAGGTCGCGGCCACGCTGAGCTGCTGCGCGCTCGGCGCGCTCACCATCGTGCCGCTCGTGAGCCTGTTTCGCCGCAGGGCCTGGGAGGCGCCGTGCCTCGCGATGCTGCTCGTTGCGCTGGGCGTGGGCTCCGCCGTCCCCGCGGTGCTGCGCGCCCGGCGCGCGGCGCGTCCCCTGCGGGCGGGCGCGTCGGCGCTTCTCGCGCTTGCCCTGGTTGCGTCTGGGCTCATGGTGACGTCCTCCCTCTTTGAGGCGCGACGCGGCTTCTCGCTCCTCGAGTCAACGGCCGAGCTCACTCACGCCGCAGACGCCCCCGGGGAGGCGGAGGGCGCCGGCGAGAAGGCCGCGCCGCTCGAGGCTCTTCTCGCCGTCGTTTCTGACGGCACGGACCAGCTCGCCGGGGCACAGGCGGATGCCAAGAGCGAGGCCTGGGACCTCGTGATCGTGCTCGGGGGCACCGCGGTCTCGGCCGTGGCCGCGCTGCTCGCGGGCTCAAGGGCGCTGCGCTCTTGCACGGCCCTCGTCCCCCTGGGCATTGCCGTGGCAGATCAGCTGGTCATGGGTGCCGTTCGCCCCGTCTGGACGGCGACGGTCGTGGCGCTGGGCCTGCTGCTCGCACGCGCTGCCGGGCGGCCCTCGCGCGGCGCCCCGCGACTGGGAGCCGTGGTGCTGCTTGCCTGCGCGCTCGCCGCGTCCGGCTCGGCGATTGCCTGGGGCGCGGGGGCAGCCAAGACCCGCCTGGGCCAAGGCGGCGAGGGAGGCGACACGCCGGCCGCCGAGCAGTCGGGCGTGCCACGCATCGAGACGCTCGTGGACCTCTCGGCAAACCTCACGCGAAACTCCGCCACCGTTGCCCTCACCTACACAACCTCGATAGGCAAACCCCTCTACCTGCGCCTTGGCGTGCTCGACCGCTTTGATGGCAACGAGTGGCGCTTCTCGGACGAGGGCTCGGCGCTCTACGAGGAGGTCGACTGGAGCCTTAGCGACGGCTTCATTGGCTTTGCGCGCGGCGAGGGCACCACGTTCACAACAAGAGTCACGACCGATGCGCAGAGCGTCCCCGCTCCGCCCGGAACGCGGACGGCGCGCAGCCTTGACGAGCGGACCTACCTGATGAGCGGCACCTACGTGGAGCCCCTGCGCGATGTTGCCAATGCGGACATGCTGGTGCAGAGCCTCGAGCAGATAAGGGACTCCGGGGCTCCGCTGGATATGACCAGCGACGACCACGCGGCAGAGCTTGAGGTGTTTGGCTCGGTGCCCGAGAGCGTGAGCGACGTCGTGGAGGCGGCACGCGCGGACGGCGTGGAGGGAAGCGACCGCATCGGGCGCGCCGAGGCGGTCCGCTGGCTCATGGCGTACTTCTCGTCCGAGGACTTCACCTACTCCGCGGCGGCGCCGGGCGGAGACGGGCAGGACAACCTCAGCGCCATCGGCGACTTCCTCACGCGGAGGCGCGGGTACTGCACGCACTACGCCACGGCGTTCACGGTGCTCGCGCGGCTGCTCGGCGTTCCCGCGCGCGTGGTGATGGGCTACATGCCCTCGGACGCGACGGACGAGAGCGGCAGCTACGAGGTCACGATGCGCCAGCTCCACTCGTGGAGCGAGGTCTGGATCGACGGCATCGGCTGGGTGGGCGTCGACGTGACGCCGGCCGCCACGGGAGAGGGCGTGGCAGTGGACGACCTGCCCACCGAGCCGCAGGCGCAGCCGGACGACTCCGCGAACGAGGAGCCCCAGACACCCGCTGGCGAGGAGCCCGATCTTCCCGAGCCGTCCGGGGAGCAGGAGGGCCAGGCGCCGTCCGCAGGCAAGAACGACCCCGATCGGAACGTGATTGAGCTCCCGGGCTGGGTGGCGCAGGTGGCCTGCGCGATGGCGGCAACCGCCGCCGCAGCCCTCTGCGCCCTTCTCGCGCGGCGGGTGCGCAAGGCCCGGCTGCTGCGCGGGGACTGGGACTACGCCTGGCGGCGCGTCTGCCGCGCGGCCCGCAGGGCGCGCCTTGCCTGGGGGCCTGAGGCCACCGAGAGAGACGTTGCCGGGGTCATCTGCGCGGCGCTCTCGGACGAGGGGCTTGCGTGCTCCGTCCGCCGCGTGGCGAGAAACGCCTGCCTCGCGCGCTACGGAACTGGCGCGCCCGCAACGGGCGCCGAAGGGCTCCCCGACCTTCTCGCCCGCCTCGGGGGCGCGCTACGACAGAGGCGGAAGAAGCAAAAGTGACGGGGGCGGAGCGCCTCTGCCCTCCGCCCCCCATCATGACGGCCCGGGGCGATCCCCCGGGCACGCCCTGGGAAACTAGTCCTCGGCAAAGCCGTACCAGGCGATGCCCTCCGGCACCCAGCCAAGGCCGGCAAGCTTCTCCTCCTCGTCCTCACTGGCGGTATAGAGGTGCGTGGCGGTCGTCTCGTACGGGTTGAACAGACGATGGAGCGGAATGGCACCCGTCGCGTCCTTGCTGGCGGAGCGCCAGGCGACGCCCTCCTTCCGCCAGCCGAGCGCCTCGAGTTTGTCGTACTCGTCGATGCTCATGGTGTAGTGGTGATCGTCGCTGAACGGGTTGAACAAGCGATAGACGGGCTCGCCCGTGGTGGGGGCGATCCACGCCACGCCCTCGCCCGTCCAGCCGATGTCCACGAGCCCGTCGTACTCGCCCTTATTGGCAGTGTAGAGGTGCTCGCCGGTGTACTTGTTGTAGAGGCGATAGAGCGTCTCGTTTTCCGTGTTCACGCTAACCGCAAAGGTCGAGAGGTCAGAGACCTCGATGGTGGCGTAGCCGTTCGTGACGGGCACGCTTACCGAGGTAGACGAGCCGTCATCGAGGAAGTGGGTGACCGTGGCGTCACGCCCCTCGTACGCAAGGCCAACCGGGAAGGAGATCTCAAGGGAGCCAAAGCCGTCATGGACCGCCTGGCCGTTCACGTAGAGGGTAACCTTGTAGGCGGCAAACGGGGTCCCAAAGCCTGCCACGGATTCCCGCTGCTCGTCAGTGAGCTCCGTCTTGATGGCGCTGAGCAGGACCTCCGCGCCCTCGGGGACGCTCTCGCCCTTTGCCTGCCCCTTGACGATCACGTTGCCCTCACCGGAAACCTGAATGTACTCCTTGCTGGAGAGGTACCACACGTAGACGTCAAACGGCTCGTCGGAGGAGCTGGTCGCCCAGGCGCGCTTGCCAAAGGCGTCCTCGTCAACGAGATCAAGTCCGTCCTCGTCCCAGCTCAGGAGCTGGCGGAAGTAGCCCTCGTGGCGGTCGGCTCCATAGCGCATGAGGAAGGGACCGTTATCGGCGGCGTAGTCGCCGTCGTAGATGAGGACGGTCTCGTTCCAGGTGCTTCCGTCAAGCATGTCATGGAAGCGAACGGCCACCTGGTCGCGCGCAAACTGCGCGTAGAGGTTGATCGTGGTCCCGAGTTTGGTGGAGCCGACATACGCCGTGGTGTCGTCGACGGGCTGCTTTCCCTCCTTGTCGAGGCTCCAGAAGACAAAGGAGACGCCCTCGCGATCGCGCAGATACGAGTGGAGCGAGAGCCCCGAGCACTTCTCGAGGGTCTGCGTGGTCCCGTCGTTGGTGTCATGGATGACGACGGTGCGCAGGGGCTCATAGCGATACTGGGCGTAGAGGACGACGGTCTTGGCGCCCTCCTCGCTGGCCTCCCAGAGGCTGTTCTCGTTCTCGTCGTAGAGATAGTTCTTCGTGCCGGCGGCGTCCCACGTCAGGCCCTCGCAGCGATAGTCGACGATCTTCTCGCTGAGGTCCTCGGCCGGCGACAGGGAGAAGTTGCTGGAGCCATACTCGCTTGTGAACGGGATGTTCCAGACCTCGTCGTTCACGTTGTTGTGGACCTCAACCATGACCCGGTAGGCGGCGGTCTGCGCAGTCGCGCCAGCGAGCTCGTGCGCGGCGGCTGCCGACGGGACCGCCTCCTCGGCGTGGGCGAGCGCGCCGCCCCCGAGCGCCAGAGCCGCCCCCAGGGCAACCGAGAGGGCCCCGTTCAGAAGCATTCTCCTCATACTTCTCCTTTCCCCGAATTCCAAGCGTTGACTCCTTCATAGGGCGAGGAGCATTTCAGGTCAAGGTAAGCTTGAGGAACGGCTCGTTTTTCTCGAGAAGCGTCGGTCGGGCAATCGAATGTCTTATAGCTCAAAGAAGGCGGGGCAAAGGAGCCTGCGCCCTTCGCCCCGCCAAGAATCGCTCCCCTTGCGCGCTACATGAGCTCGCAGACCTGGGAGGCAAAGGCCACGGGGTCCTCGGGCAGGATGCCCTCGACGAGCAGGGCCTGGTTGTAGAGCAGGCCCGCGTAGAGCTTGACCTTCTCGGCGTCGCCCGCCTCCTGGGCGGCGCGAAGCTTCTCGAAGACCGGGTGCTTGGCGTTGACCTCGAGCACGCGGACGGCCTTGGGGGCCTCACCGGCCTCGGGTCCGGCGGCGAGGACCTTCTCCATCTCAAGCGTGAGCGGGCCCTCCGAGGTGATCACTGCCGGCGCGCCATCGGAGGCGAGGCGCGTGGAGACCGCGACCTTCTCGACCTTCTCGCCCAGCGCGTCCTTCATGGCGTCGAACAGGCCCTCGTTGGCCTTGGTGGCCTCCTCGGCCTCCTTCTTCTCCTCGTCGCTCGCGAGGTCAAGGTCTCCGGAGGTCACGTTCTTGAGCTCGACGGTGCGGTCCTCAAGCTCGGGCTCGGCGCCGTCGGCCACGGCCTTCTCGGCGGCCTCGCGCTCGGCGTCCGTCTCGTAGACCTTGGGCAGGCCCTTGGCCGTGAAGTCGCGCATGGCCTGGAAGCAGAACTCGTCCACGTCCTGCGTGGCCAGAAGCACGTCGTAGCCCTTGGCGAGGACGGCCTCCACCACGGGCATCTTGGCCAGGCGCTCGCGGTCGTCGCCCGCGGCGTAGTAGATCGCCTTCTGGCCGTCCGCCATGGCGGCCACGTACTCCTGGAGCGTGACCATCTTCTGCTCGCGCGCGCTCCAGAACAGGAGCAGCCCCGCGAGCTCGTCCTTCTTCATGCCGTAGCTGGAGTAGATGCCGTACTTGAGACCGCGGCCGAAGTTCTCGAAGAACTTCTCGTAGGCTTCGCGGTCGCTGTCGCGCATGGCCTCGAGCTCGCTCGTGATCTTCTTCTCGATGCGGCGCGCCATGGCCTGGAGCTGGCGGGTCTGCTGGAGCGTCTCGCGGGAGATGTTGAGGGAGACGTCGGAGGAGT
>DXAB01000119.1 GCA_019117265.1 Candidatus Olsenella pullicola | reverse complement strand
GCCCTTCTCATCCACTCCGTTGCGGGGCAGCCGCTCGACTCCGTTGCCGAGGGGAGAAGGCCGTTCAGGGCGCCTCACCATTCCATCTCGACGGGCGGTCTCATAGGGGGAGGAAGGCCCGTCATACCCGGGGAGATCTCGCTCGCCCACGGGGGCGTCCTCTTTCTCGACGAGCTTCCTGAGTTTGCGAGAAGCTCGCTGCAGGCGCTGAGGCAGCCCCTCGAGGATGGCGTGGTGAGAATCACGCGCGTGGAGGGGTCCTACTCCTTCCCCTGTGACTTCCAGCTCGTTGCGGCGGCCAACCCCTGTCCCTGCGGACACCTGGGGGACCCCGCGCACGAGTGCACCTGCTCGGCGGCGAGAATCGCGGCCTACCAGGGCCGCATCGGGGGACCGCTCATGGACAGGATCGACATCGTCGTTGACGTAGCGCGCCCCAAGGGCTCAAAGGTGATCCGGGGGCAGACGGGGATGGGCACCCGTGAGATGGCCGCGCTCGTTTCCGCCGCGCGGGAGTTTCGTGAGGAGCGCCTGGCGGGGGATGGGAGCAAGACCAGGGACCCCGTCGCGCGGGCCCGTCTTGACCCACGTGCCCAGGCGGTCTTTGAGGGGCTTGCGGACCGTCTGGCGCTGGGGGGACGCGCCATCGTTCGCGTGGCCCGCGTTGCGAGGACCATCGCCGACCTCGAGCGGCGCGAGCGCGTGAGCGAGGACGACGTTGTAGAGGCGCTGGGATTTCGCTCCCGCGAGATGTCCTGAGGAGGTGGCCATGTCAGACGTGCTGAGAGGGGAGCGCTGGGAAATCGCGAGAGGGGAGGAGGGGTATCCGCCCGCCCTCGAGGACCTTTCGAGCCCGCCCGAGCTGATCTTTGGCATGGGCGAGAAGAGCGCGCTTGTAGGTCCTGCCCTGGCCGTGGTTGGAGCGAGAAGGGCCACGCCCTACGGGCTATCAATTGCGGAGATGTCCGCCCGCGTTGCCGCGGAGTGTGGGGTGACTGTGGTCTCCGGCGGCGCCATGGGCTGTGACCACGCGGCGGGCTCCGGGGCAATACGGGCGGGCGGAAGGACGGTCGTGGTCTCAGGCTGCGGGGCGGACGTGGTGTACCCGGTATCCTCTCGCGACGTGTTTGAGGGGGCGATCTCCTCGGGCGGCGCCGTCATCTCGGCCCAGAGCTGGGGCACCGGGCCCAGGCGCTGGGCCTTCCCCAGGAGAAACGCGCTCATCGCCGCGCTCTCCCAGGTGCTCGTGGTCACGGAGGCGGGCGTGCGCTCGGGAACGATGTCAACTGCGGACGCGGCGGTGGAGCTTGGAAGGACCGTCTACGCCATTCCGGGCTCGATCTTCTCCCCCAACTCGGCGGGAACCAACCGCCTTCTGAGCGAGGGTGCGCGGGTCATCCCCGACGAGCAGTCCCTTGCTCTTGCCATCTCCCTTGACTTTGGCGTCGCTCGATTCTCCGAGGCCCGTGGTAGACTCGCTTTGGGCCCCATCATGTCGGCGCTGCTCGCATCCCCCTCGCGACCGGACGAGCTTGCGGCACGGCTGGGGGAGAGCGTTCTCACGATTCTCAAGACGCTTACCGAGTTTGAGGCCCGGCGTGTCGTCGAGCGTCTGCCCGACGGGCGCTACTCGCCCACGCGGGAGTACCTCATGGGGCTGGGCGAAGACTCGTAGGCGCCTACAACGGGCAGGAGGAACAATGGAAGACCACGTGAGCGTTGTTGGCGGGGGCCTTGCCGGCTGCGAGTGCGCGCTCCAGCTTGCGCGCAGGGGCGTCCGCGTGAGGCTCTTCGAGCAGCGGCCCGCCCATGAGTCTCCCGCGCACCACACGGGCTCCTTTGCCGAGCTCGTCTGCTCAAACTCGCTCAAGTCGACAAAGCCGGATACCGCCGCGGGCCTTCTCAAGCGCGAGCTCGACCAGATGGGCAGCGCGCTTCTGAGCTGCGCGCGCCGCACCTCCGTCCCCGCCGGAGGCGCGCTCGCCGTCGACCGCGAGGCCTTCTCCGCCGAGGTCACGAAACTCATCGAGAACGAGCCGCTCATCGAGGTGGTGCGCGAGCGGGTCGCGGGGATCCCCGAGGGCCGCAGCGTCATCGCCGCGGGCCCGCTCTGCTCAGACGAGCTCTTCGAGGCCATTGCCGCTGCCGTGGGCGGCACGCGGATGAGCTTCTTCGATGCCGCCGCCCCCATTGTGGACGCGGACTCCCTTGACCGCTCGGTGGTGTTCGAGCAGTCCCGTTACGTGGAGGGCGGGGGAGGCGACTACCTCAACTGCCCCATGAGCCGCGAGGAGTACGACGCGTTCATGGACGCGATTCTCTCCGCGGAGCGCGTCATAGCCCGCGACTTTGAGCAGAGGGACCTCTTCTGTGCCTGCCAGCCGCTCGAGGAGGTTGCGAGGACGGGGCACGACTCCCTGCGCTTTGGCGCGCTCAAGCCAGTTGGCCTCACCGACCCCCGCACGGGCCGCAGGCCGTGGGCCGCGGTCCAGCTCAGGGCGGAAAACCCCACGAGGACCGCCTTCAACCTCGTTGGCTTTCAGACCAACCTCACCTGGCCGGAGCAGCGCCGGGTCTTCAGGATGATCCCCGGGCTCGGGTCCGCGGAGTTTCTGCGCTACGGCGTGATGCACCGCAACTCCTTCGTCGACGCGCCCCACGCACTCGACAGCACGTTCAAGATTCCCGGCACGCAGGCGCGCCTTGCCGGGCAGATAACCGGGACGGAGGGCTACGTCGAGGCCATCGCGTCAGGTCTTCTCGCCGCGCTCAACACCTATGCGGAGATCTTCGGCCTTCCGGCGGTTCAGCTTCCTCCCACGGGGGCCCTCGGTTCGCTCGTTGCCTATGCGACGGACCCCGCAACGACAGGCTATCAGCCCATGCACGTCAACTTTGGCATCGTGCCCCCGCTGCAGAACCCTCCCAGGAACAAGGCCGAGAAGCGCGCCGCTCTCGTTGCGCGCGCGACCGAGGACCTCGCTCGCTACCTTGGGCGGCGCCCCGACCTCTTCCCCGCGGCGGCCGAGGACAGGTGAGCTCCATGGGGGAGAAGGGGCGCGACCAGCGCCTCGAGGAGCTCGTCGACCGCTACTGCTCGTGGCTCGCTGACGTGAGGGGGCTCTCCGCCAACACGGTCCGCTCGTATCGGGTGGACCTCGGCTCCTACGTGGGATGGGCCTCCCGAGCCGGACTCGAGGGGCTTGCACCCACCCATCGGGAGCTTCGCTCCTATCTCGCGGAGCTCGGTCGCGCGCGCTACTCGAGCAAGACCATCAACAGGCGACTCTCGGCGCTTCGGGGCTTCTTCCGCTGGCTCGTGCGCGAGGGCGCCTGCGAGGACGAGGCTGCCTCGGCCCTCGCGAGCCCTAAGGTCGCCCGGACGCTCCCCAAGGTGATGTCGGACGCGGACGCCCTCAGGCTCTTCTCGTCATGCGACGTCTCCACGGCCGCGGGACTGAGGGACCGCGCCTTTCTGGAGCTGCTCTATGCCACCGGCGCCCGCGTGTCCGAGGTGTCCTCCCTTACCCTCGACGACGTTGACTGGCACGACTCGCACGTCTCGCTCTTTGGCAAGGGGTCAAAGGAACGCATCGTGCCGGTGTATCGAAGGGCTCTCGACTGGTTGGCCCGCTACGTCGAGGAGTCCCGGCCCAGCCTTCTGAGGGGTAGCGAGACGGGTGCGCTCTTTGTCTCGACCCGTGGAAACCCGATGAGCGCCGACGCGCTGAGAACGTGCTTTGAGCGCCACGTTGCGCTCAGCGGGCTCGACCCAACCCTCACGCCCCACGCGATGAGGCACACCTTTGCAACCGAGCTGCTCAACGGGGGGGCTGACCTGAGGAGCGTGCAGGAGCTCCTGGGGCACGAGAGCCTCTCCACCACGCAGATCTACACCCATCTCTCTGTGGACCGGCTCACGCAGGCCGCCGCTCGCGCGCACCCGCGCTCGTGACGCGCGTGAAGATTGTTTTGATGCTCGACAGGGGCAATATGAGCAGCTATACTTCTATACCGCTGTGCAGACGCACGGCATGTCGCGTAACCGCGCGGCACCATCACGCACGCGTGACGACTCGTACGCCGTGGTGCTCGGGGCTTCTAGCCAGGTCTTGAGTGGCGTCTCGGGGATGACCTCACGCGGAGGAACAACCACAGGAGGTTACCATGGCTAAGATTACCATCCAGACCCTGCTCGACGCCGGCTGCCACTACGGTCACCAGACCCGCCGCTGGAACCCCAAGATGAAGTCCTACATCTTTGGTGAGCGCAACGGCATCTACATCCTCGACCTCAAGCAGACCATGATCGGCGCCGACCGCGCCTACACCTTCCTCAAGGAGACCGCTGCCAAGGGTGGCACCGTCCTCTTCGTGGGCACCAAGAAGCAGGCCCAGGAGGCCATCGCCACCCAGGCGGAGCGCTGCGGCATGCCCTACATCAACCAGCGCTGGCTCGGCGGCATGCTCACCAACTTCGTGACCATCCGCACCCGCATCAACCGCATGGAGGAGCTTGAGGCCATGGTCGAGGACGGCCGCATGTCCCTGCTCCCCAAGAAGGAGCAGGCGGTGCTCGGCAAGGAGCTCGCCAAGCTTCAGTCCAACCTCGGCGGCGCCCGCACCATGACCTCGCTTCCCCAGGCCATCTTCGTCGTTGACACCAAGCGCGAGGAGATCGGCGTGCGCGAGGCCAACCGTCTCCACATCCCCGTCGTGGGCCTGCTCGACACCAACTCCGACCCCGACGTGATCGACTACGGCGTGCCCGCCAACGACGACGCGATCCGCTCCGTCTCCCTCATGTGCGAGCTCGCCGCCGACGCCATTCTCGCCGGTTCCGGCAAGGAGCAGATCAGCGCCGAGGAGATGGCCGCCGGCACCACCGAGCCCGTCGTTGAGGCCACCGAGGCCGAGGCCGCCGAGGCCCCGGCTGCCGAGTAAGCACCCAAGAGAAAGAGGAGACAAACCATGGCTCAGGTTACCGCCGCCCTCGTCAAGCAGCTCCGCGAGATGACCGACTCCCCGATGATGGAGTGCAAGAAGGCCCTCGTCGAGGCCGATGGCGACATCGACAAGGCCGTTGACATCCTTCGTACGATGGGCATCGCCAAGGCCGTCAAGCGCGCCGGCCGCGACACCAACGAGGGCACCATCGCCGCCTACGTCTCTGAGGACGGCAAGCTCGGCGCCCTGCTCGAGCTCACCTGCGAGACCGACTTCGTGGGCAACAACCCCAAGTTCACCGGCTTTGCCCTGGACCTCGCCAAGATCGTCGCCGAGAACGACCCGGCCGACGTCGAGGCCCTCAAGGCCTGCTCCATGGGCGAGTCCACGGTTGACGCCGAGCTCACCGAGATGATTCACGTCATCGGCGAGAACATGAAGATCAACCGCTTCCAGCGCGTGAGCGCCGACGACGGCGCCCTGGGCAGCTACGTTCACCTTGGCGGCAAGCTTGCCGACATCGTGTGCTTCAAGCTCGGCAAGGCCGAGACCGCCGCTGCCGACGAGTTCAAGACCTTCGCGCACGACGTTGCGATGCAGGTTGCCGCCGCCGCTCCCGTTGCCGCCCGCCGCGACGACGTTCCCGCCGACGTGATCGAGCACGAGCTCGCCATCTACAAGGCCCAGGCCGCCGAGTCCGGCAAGCCCGAGGCCATCCAGGAGCGTATGGCCCAGGGTCGCCTCGAGAAGTACTTCAAGGAGAGCGTCCTCACCGAGCAGGAGTTCGTCAAGGACGGCTCCGTCACCATCGGTCAGCTCGCCAAGAACGTCTCCAAGTCCCTCGGCGACGAGATCGAGGTCATGAGCTTCGTTCGCTACGTCTTTGGTGACGCCGAGTAGCGCATCTTCCCAAGTGGCTTGATCGGGGCCGGTGCCTAGCGCCGGCCCCGTTCGTGTGTGAACCGTAGGCGCTCGGCCGCGTGGGGAGGGGCGGGACCGCCCGCTCTGCTAGAATCACGTCTCGAAGGTATTCTCGTCCTCGCGCCCATGCCGCGTGCGCAGAAGTGGAGGAAGGCTTGTCCGACATCAAGTATCGCCGCGTCCTGCTCAAGCTCTCGGGAGAGGCCCTCATGGGCGAGCAGGCCTATGGTATTGACCCCGCGGTTCCCCAGCGCCTCGCCGAGGAGATCAAGCCCGTGTGGGAGGCGGGCGTGCAGGTTGCCATCGTCGTTGGCGGTGGAAACATCTTCCGTGGCCTCTCCGGGGCCGCGGCCGGCATGGACCGCGCCCAGGGCGACAACATGGGCATGCTCGCCACGGTCATCAACTCGCTTTCCCTCCAGGACTGCTTTGAGCGCAACGGGATGGACTGCCGCGTCATGAGCGCCATCGAGATGCGCCAGATCGCCGAGCCCTACATTCGCCGTCGTGCGATTCGCCACCTTGAGAAGGGCCGCATCACCATCTATGCCGCGGGAACCGGCAACCCCTACTTCACCACGGACACCGCGGCCGCCCTTCGCGCGTGCGAGATCAACGCCGAGGTCCTCATGAAGGCCACCAACGTCGATGGCATCTACGACGCCGACCCCAAGAAGGACCCCACGGCCAAGCGCTTTGACACCATTACCTACCGCGAGGTCCTCAACCGCGACCTCAAGGTCATGGACGCCACCGCCACGGCGCTCTGCCATGACAACAAGATGCCCATCATGGTCTTTGACATCAAGCAGCCCGGCGTGTTCATGAGGGCCATCAGCGGTGACCACGTTGGAACGACCGTCGTTGAGGAGGACAGCAATGAGTGAGTACACCGATCGCGCCGAGAAGAACATGGGCAAGTGCATCGACACGCTCAAGGCGAACTTCGCCCGCGTGAGGACCGGTCGTGCCAACGCCCAGATTCTCGCACCCATCCTGGTTGACTACTACGGCCAGCCCACGCCCATCACGCAGCTCGCCGCGGTCAAGGTCCCCGAGGCGTCCATGCTCGTCGTCGAGCCCTGGGACAAGAGCTCCCTTCGCGCCATCGAGAAGGCCATTGAGAGCTCTGACCTCGGCATCACCCCGTCCAACGACGGCGTGTGCATCCGCCTTCCCTTCCCCAAGCCCACCGAGGAGCGCCGCCGCGAGCTCGTCAAGGAGTGCAAGGAGCTTGCGGAGGAGGCCCGTGTTGCCGTTCGCAACGTCCGCCGTGACGTCAACGGCAAGATCGAGCGCGACGAGGAGCTCTCTGACGACGAGCAGTCGCGCGAGAAGAAGGCCGTTCAGAAGCTGACCGACTCCTACGTCGCCAAGGTCGAGGAGCTCCTCAAGACCAAGAGCGCCGAGGTGATGGAGATCTAGTGTTCCGTGATCTAGAAAAGCTCAGGGCGTACTATGCGGACGCCCCTGAGGACATCCGCCTCGAGGACATTGACCTCGAGCGGATGCCCTCTCATGTCTCGATCATCATGGACGGAAACGGCCGATGGGCCACCGCGCGCGGCCTCGACAGGTCCCAGGGCCACGTCGCGGGCGTCGACTCGCTGCGCGAGGCGGTTACGACCAGCGTGCGCCTTGGCCTTGACACCCTCTCCGTCTACGCGTTCTCCACGGAGAACTGGAGGCGCCCGCAGCGCGAGGTCGATCTTCTCATGCACCTCTTTGCCACGACGCTGGTGAACGAGCTTCCGCTCTTTCACCAGGAGAACGTTCGCCTGCGATTCTTCGGGGACCTCACCGCGCTTCCCGAGCAGACCAGGCTCGTGTTCCAGAGGGGCCTCGACGAGACGGCCGACCACACCGGCATGGTGTTCGCGCTTGCCGTCAACTACGGGTCACGGGCAGAGATCGCCCGTGCCGCCCGCATCATCGCCGAGCGCGTCGCTGCGGGCGAGCTCAGCGCTGACGAGGTTGACGAGGCCCTTCTCGAGAAGAACCTCTACACCGCGGGGCTCTCAGACCCGGACCTGCTCATTCGCACCTCCGGTGAGCTCAGGCTCTCCAACTATCTCCTCTGGCAGCTCGCCTATACCGAGTTCTATGTGACCGACACGCTCTGGCCGGACTTCTCGCGCTGGGACTTCCTGCGCGCCGTCGCCTCCTTCCAGGGACGCTCCAGGCGCTTTGGGGGTGTCGTCTCCTCATGACGAAGCGAAGGTCCCCGGGAGGGGAGGGGAAGCCGGGGGGAAACGGGCTTGACCGCCCGATCGACCTGCTCGAGAACCGCCGCGCTTCCAAGGAGGACAAGCGCGCCGCAGGCGACCTCACCGGTCAGAAGGCGAGAAGCTCCGCCGAGCGCCTCCTCACGCGCACCACCTCGGGGGCCATCTACGCCATCCTCACGCTCGTCTGCCTCTTCGTGGGCCCCCTCACGACCACCGTGCTCATTTCGGCCGAGGCGTGGCTGTGCTGCTCCGAGTTCTTCCGCATCTGCCGCATGGGCGGGCGGATGCCCAACGAGACCATTGGCCTTGCCGCCGCGCTGCTCTTTCCCGTTGCCGCCTATGCAAACGGGCTTCTCGCCCTCACGCTCGTGATCTTCGTGCTCCTGATGGCCTGCGCGTGCTGGTACGTGTTCACGCCCCGAGCGAGCGTGGCAGACGTTGCCGTCACCGCCTTTGGGCCGCTCTACACCTCGCTCGCCTTCTCGAGCATCGTGCTTGTGCGCGTGTATGACGCCGGCGTTCCGGGCGCCCTGCTCACCCTTGGCATCATGTTTTCCATCTGGGGCAACGATGCGATGGCCTACTTTGTCGGCTCCGCCATCGGCGCCCATAAGCTCGCGCCGCGCATCTCGCCGAGCAAGAGCGTCGAGGGGTTCTTTGGCGGCATCGTGGGCTCCGTGATCGTGTGGGTGGTGCTCGCCGTCTTTCTCGTGCCCAAGCTCGACGTGACGCTCGCCGTTGCCTGCGGTCTCGTCGTCGGGTTTGCCAGCGTCATTGGGGACCTCTTTGAGTCGCGCATCAAGCGCGGCGTGGGCGTGAAGGACTCCGGCAACCTCATTCCCGGGCATGGCGGCCTGCTCGATCGAAGCGACTCCATGCTCTTTGGTGGCATGGCCGCGTACTTCCTGCTTCTCTTTGGAGGCATTCTGTGACGATCTTCGATGCTCTCCCCGTGCGCGCCGCGCACGAGGGTCCCGTTCGCGTTGCCGTTCTCGGGTGCTCTGGCTCCATCGGCACGCAGACCTTGGACGTCTGTCGGAAACACCCCGACAAGGTGCGCGTGGTCGCCCTCTCTGTCTTGGGCTCCACGCGTCTCCTCGTGGAAGCCGCCCGAGAGTTTGACGTCGCCCACGTTGCCGTGGCGGACGAGCACGCCGCCGATGACCCCATCCTCTCCGAGCTCCCCGCTGCCTGCGAGCTTGGCGTGGGGGCTAAGGCCGTGATGCACCTCGCCGAGCTTCCCGACGTTGACGTTGTGGTCAACGCGCTCGTTGGCTTTGCGGGCATCCACGCCGGCTTTGCGGCGCTCTCTGCTCACAAGAGGCTCGCCTATGCGAACAAGGAGTCCATCGTCGTGGGCGGGGACCTCATGATGCCCCTCGTGAGGCCGGGGAGCCTGCTGCCGGTAGACTCTGAGCACAGTGCCATCTACCAGTGCATCGTTGGCGAGCGCCCCGAGGACGTCTCTTGCATCTGGCTCACGTGCTCGGGTGGCCCCTTCTACGGGCGCTCGCGTGAGGAGCTCGCCAGCGTCACGGCGGCCGACGCCCTTGCCCATCCCACCTGGACCATGGGCGAGAAGATCACGATCGACTGCTCGACGCTCATGAACAAGGGGCTTGAGGTCATCGAGGCCCACCACCTCTTCCAGCAGCCCATCGACGCCATCCGCGTGCTCGTGCACCGTCAGAGCAAGATTCACTCCATGGTCGAGTTTGTCGACGGCGTGGTGAAGGCCCAGCTTGGCAGCTCGGACATGCGCGCTCCCATTCAGTACGCGCTGAGCTATCCCGAGCGCTGGCAGGCGAGCGCGACGCGCGTCGACTGGTGCTCTGAGGACCCGCTCACCTTTGGCGAGGCGGACGAGTGCGCCTTTGGCTGCCTTGCGCTCGCGCGCGAGGCGGGTCGCGTGGGCGGCACGCTGCCGTGCGCGATGAATGCCGCCAACGAGGTCGCCAACGAGGCCTTCCGCAGGGGTCTCTGCGGTTTTCTCGATATCGAGCGCGTCGTTTCTCGCGTGATGGATGAGACGAGCGTGGAGCGGGTAGAGAGCCTAGAGCAGCTCGACGAGTGCGACGCGCGCTCTCGAGCCCTTGCCGGCACCGTTCTTACGGAGGTCTCCCGTTGAGCAGCGTCCTCTCCGTCCTCTCCGCCGTCTTCTGGGGCGTCCTCATCCTCTCTGTGCTCGTTTTTCTCCACGAGGGCGGCCACTACCTGGCGGCGCGCGCCTTTCGCGTGAGGGCCACCGAGTTTTTCCTCGGGCTCCCGTGCCGCTGGAAGCTCTCGCGCAAGAGCCGCGCGGTGGGAACCGAGTTTGGCGTCACCCCCCTCCTTTTGGGAGGATACACGCAGATCTGCGGCATGGTCCCTGCCGAGGACGACCTTCTCGCGCCCGCGCTCGACCTCGTGATGAGAAACGGCAGGATTACCGCCGCACGCGTTGCCGAGGAGCTTGGGGTTGGGGTCGACTGCGCCTACGAGGCGCTCGCCCTGCTCTGCGACTGGGCCTCCATCAGGCCGTATTACGATCCCGAGCTGGGGGAGACCCCAAACCAGAAGAGCTATCCCGCGGCCTTTGAGACGCTCCAGCGCGACGCCAACCACCTCACCGAGTACGACCGCGACCATGACTTCTCGCTTCCCGGCTCCACGCCCGCGGGCTCCCCGCACGAGACGGGCATGGGGCCCGAGGAGTTTCTCGCCCTCGAGCGCTCCAGGACGTATCTGGGCGCGGGTTTCCTCAAGCGCGTGGCCATGCTCGCCGCCGGTCCGCTCGTCAACATCGCCCTGGCGTTTCTCATTGTGACCGCGGCCTTCATGATCCGCGGCGTGGACTACGTCCCCAACGTGAGCACCATCGGTGGCGTTGACGAGGGGAGCCCCGCGGCCGTGGCGGGCCTTGAGGCGGACGACACCATCGTCGCCGTTGGCGACGAGGCCGTGAGCACCTGGGACGAGCTCGTCTTGGCCCTTCAGCCCTACCTTGAGTCCGGAACCGACTTTGAGCTCACCTACCAGCGCGACGGCGCTGAGCGGACCGTCATGGTCGACCTCCAGGACGGGCAGGGCGTCGATGCCCTTGGCATCTCGTCTCAGCCCTATCAGACGTATCACCCGAGCTTTGTCGAGGCCGCTCAGGCGACGCTCTCCTATGCGGGCCAGGTGGCGAGCTATGTGGCACAGCTCCTCGTGCCCACCCGCACGATGGAGATCCTCGATCAGTCCTCTTCGATCGTGGGCATCTCCGCCATGGCGGCCGAGGCGGCATCGAGCGGTCTCTACACCCTCATGATGTTTGCCGCGGCCATCTCCATGTCCCTTGGCTTCATGAATCTGCTGCCCATCCCGCCCTTTGACGGCGGCAAGATTCTCATAGAGATCATCCAGCTCGTCATCCGCCGCCCGCTCTCCGTGCGCGCCCAGAACGCGCTGAGCTACATCGGCGTGGCCTTCATGGTGTTTGTCTTTGTCGTCGTGCTCAAGAACGACATCTTCCGATTTGTGATTGGCTAGGTGGACCATGGCTGAGAAGGGCGTTGCCCCGCGTGAGCTCACGCGACCCGTGAAGGTTGGAGACGTCGTTGTGGGCGGCGGGGCCCCGGTGTCCGTTCAGTCTATGTGCACGACCGACACCGCCGACGCCGCGGCCACGCTCGCGCAGATCGCGCGTCTTGCCGAGGCGGGCTGCGAGATCATCCGCGTTGCCATCCCCAGCGCGGCGGCGCTCGACGGATTTGCCGAGATCTGCGCCTCCTCGCCGCTCCCCGTGGTGGCAGACATCCACTTTGACCACCGCCTTGCCATCGAGGCGTGCCGCCGCGGCGCCGCCGCGCTGCGCGTGAACCCCGGAAACATCGGGAGCTGGGAGCGCGTCGACGCCGTCATCGACGAGGCTGGAGCGGCCGGCATCCCCATCCGCATCGGTGTGAACGCAGGCTCGCTCGACCCGGCCTTTGCCGAGCGCGAGGACCTCACGCACGTGGAGAAGCTCGTCGGCTCCGCAACTTCGTTCGTCGAGCACTTCCGCTCGAGGGGTTTTACTGACATCGTGCTCTCCGCCAAGGCGCACGGCGTTCCCACGACCGTCGAGGTTAACCGCGCCCTCTCGCGCGAGCTGCCCGACGTGCCCCTTCACATTGGGGTGACCGAGGCCGGCACCGCACGCCAGGGCACCGTCAAGAACGCTGCGGCCATTGGTTCCCTGCTCATGGAGGGCATTGGTGACACGATGCGCCTCTCGCTCACTGCCGACCCCGTTGAGGAGGTCAACGTGGCCTGGGACCTCCTCTCGGCCGTGGGGCTGCGCCGCCTGCGCCCCGAGCTCGTGAGCTGCCCCACCTGTGGCCGCTGCCAGTGGGACCTCATGGGCGTCGCCGCCGAGGTGGAGCGTCGCCTTGCCGGCGTGCGCGCACCCATTACCGTTGCCGTCATGGGGTGCGTGGTAAACGGTCCCGGCGAGGCCAAGGGTGCCGACATCGGCCTTGCGGGCGGGCGCGGCCAGGCGATGCTCTTCGAGGGTGGCGAGCCAATCCGCACGGTGTCCGAGGCCGATGCCGTCGACGAGCTCTTCTCGGAGATTGAGAGGCGCTTCTCGTAGGGCTCTTCTTTGCGTCTCCGCGGCGCCCGGGCGCGTTGGCTTTGTCCAGAAATCGTAGGTTTGGGTTTTGGGCGGCCCCGCGCATCCCCAGATGGCCTCCTGTGCTCCTCTCGGCTGGTTTTGGGTCAAATCTTTTATGTCTCGAGTCCTTTGGCGCCAATGATGGGTTCTCAAGAAGATTGTGGGTGACGTTTGCCCAGTTGTTTTTTGCTCGCTTTGTCCTTGGTTGGCGCACTTTTCTGCATACGCATCAAACTTGTTGCCCAAAACAGACCCGTTGGCACACGCAGGGGGCGGTGTCCCAACATGGCTAGACAGGCGAGAAGGGCATGTGTTGTAGGGGGGAGTCGTGAGGGTTGAGGCCTCGAGCGTTCTTCTCGCCCGCTTGTCGTAGAATCGAGAGCGTTGCACCGCTGATTGGAAGGAACGCACGTGAAGCGCTATCAGAAGATGTCCCAGCTCTACGCTCCCACGCTGAAGGAGGACCCGGCCGAGGCCGAGCTTGCGAGCCACCGCCTGCTGCTGCGCGCCGGCATGATCCGCAAGACCGCCGCCGGCCTCTACAGCTACCTGCCGCTCGCGTGGCGCTCCATCCGCAAGATCGAGGCCGTCATCCGCGACGAGATGGAGGCCATCGGCGCCCAGGAGATGATGGTGCCCATTCTCACGCCCGCCGAGCTCTGGCACGAGTCGGGTCGCTGGGACGCCTATGGTCCCGAGCTCATGCGCATCGCGGACCGTCACGGCCGCGAGTTTGCCCTGGGCCCCACGCACGAGGAGACCTTCACCGACCTCGTGAAGAACGAGCTGCGCTCCTACAAGCAGCTGCCCTGCACGCTCTACCAGATTCAGGACAAGTTCCGCGACGAGATGCGCCCGCGCTTTGGCCTCATGCGCGGCCGTGAGTTCATCATGAAGGACGCCTACAGCTTCTCTGCCACGCAGGAGTCGCTCCAGGAGTGCTACGAGCAGGAGAAGGCCGCCTACGCCCGCATTGCCGAGCGCTGCGGCATCTACGCACTGCCCGTCGTGGCCGACTCCGGCCAGATCGGCGGTGACACCTCCGTGGAGTTCATGGCACTCGCGGACTCCGGCGAGGCAGAGCTCGTCTACTGCGACTGCGGCTTTGCGGCGGACGTGGAGGCCGCCTCAACCAAGGTTCCCGTGACCGAGGGGCCCGGTGACGGCACCCTCACGAAGGTCCACACGCCCGGTCTGGGCTCCATCGAGGCTGTGGCAAAGTTCTTTGGTTTCCCCGAGAACGGCACGCGCAAGTCTCTTGCGCTCGTGGCCGAGGACGGCACGAACGTCGTTGCCATCGTCCCCGGTGACCACGAGCTCAACGAGATCAAGGCCGGCAAGCTCTTCGGCGCCTATCACCTCATGACGGACGAGGAGCTTGAGCTCGCTGGCCTGCACAAGGGCTTCATCGGCCCCGTGGGCCTTCCCGAGGGCGTGCGTCTGGTCTGTGACGAGTCCCTGCGCGAGAGCGTCTCCTGGACCTGCGGCGCCAACGAGGTGGACTACCACTTCACGGGCGCCTGCCCCGGCCGCGACTTTACGGTCGACGAGTGGGCCGACCTCGTGAGCGTGCGCGAGGGCGACCCCTGCCCGCACTGCGGCGCCGCGCTCAAGAGCGCGCGCGGCATCGAGATCTCGCAGGTCTTCCAGCTCGGCACCAAGTACTCCGAGTCCATGGGGGCCACCTTTGCGGACGAGGACGGCGTGGAGCGCCCCTTCCTCATGGGCTGCTACGGCATCGGCGTCTCCCGCACGCTGGCCGCCGTCGTGGAGCAGCACAACGACGAGCACGGCATCTCCTGGCCCGTCTGCGTGGCTCCCTATGAGGTCGAGGTGGTGCCTCTTGCCGTGAACGATGACGTGGTCGCGCCTGTTGCGGAGAGGCTCGTGGATGAGCTCTGCGCCGCCGACCTCGAGGTCCTTCTCGATGACCGCAAGGAGCGCCCGGGCGTCAAGTTTGCCGATGCCGACCTCATTGGCATCCCGTATCAGGTGATCCTGGGCAAGCGCGGCGTGGCAAACGGTGTGGCAGAGGTCAAGGTCAGAGAGACCGGCGAGCGCTTTGACGTGCCGATGGACGAGGTTTTGTCCTGGCTCTCCGAGCGCGTGATTCCAGCCCGCGCGTAATGCGGAATGGGATCAGTCCCCTTCCGTGTCAGAGGAGACAAAATGACGTACGCAGAGCTTGCCACCGCGGCGCGCGGGAACATCGGGCCCTTCTGCAAGGCATGCCCCGTCTGTGACGGGCGTGCCTGCGCGGGCGTGATGCCTGGGCCCGGGGACAAGGGCGTGGGCCACGTTGCCGAGAAGAACTGGCGTGCCTGGCAGAGCGTTTCCGTGAACATGGACACCCTGCACGAGTTCTTCTCGGCGGACACGCGCACGACCGTGCTGGGGCGAGAGCTCTCGCTCCCCGTGATGATCGGCCCCGTGGGCGACGTTCAGCGCCATTACGGCGAGAGGTACGACACCGTCTCGTACAACCGCTGTGTGCTCGCTGCTGCGGCAGGGGAGGGCACGCTCGCCTGGACGGGCGACGGGCTTGACGGCTCCATCATGACCAAGGCGTGCGGTCTCATCGGGGAGTTGGGCGGAGCCGGCGTGCCCACGGTAAAGCCCTGGGACGACGCCACGCTAGAGCGCAAGCTGGGGGAGGCCCTTGCCGCTCGGCCCTCTGCCGTGGCCATGGACATCGACGCGGCGGGGCTTCCCTTCCTACGCGGCCAGGAGCCGCCCGCCGGGGCCAAGTCTGCGGCGCAGATCGCAAACGTAGCGGCTCGCTGTCACGAGGCCGGCGTCCCCTTTGTTCTCAAGGGCGTCATGACGCCGGCAGCGGCTTTGAGAGCCGTTGAGGCGGGAGCTGACGGCATTGTGGTCTCTAACCACGGTGGGCGCGTTCTGGACGGCACGCCGGCCACGGCAGCGGTTCTTCCCGCGATTGTCAGTGCCGTTGGCGATAAGGTCGAGGTGCTTGTTGACGGTGGGATCCGCAGCGGCCTCGACGTCTTCCGCGCGCTCGCCCTGGGC
This sequence comes from Candidatus Olsenella pullicola, assembly GCA_019117265.1. Taxonomy (GTDB): domain Bacteria; phylum Actinomycetota; class Coriobacteriia; order Coriobacteriales; family Atopobiaceae; genus Thermophilibacter; species Thermophilibacter pullicola. The sequence goes on along the minus strand of DXAB01000119.1, from coordinate 6,310 downwards.
GCCCGTGCGTGCCTTGTGTGCCGACCGTTTGTGGTGTCCGCCTTTGGTGGGGGAGGGGATGGCGTGAGCGCGTACCTTTTGCAGCTCCGTGCCGAGCTTGCGGACACCATGGAGATGTGCGGTGCCACCATGGTGGCCGACATCGCCCGCGACATGCTCTGGGAATAGCGCGCTCTTCTCGTCAAGCCTTGGGCCGATGCACCTGGCCGTGGGGCACCTCCGTCGGGCGCATTTGCCAGGTGCATCCCGCCTGACGCCATTTCTCTGCTAGATGTATCGACTTGGCGATAAAAACGCGTCAGGTGTATTGATGTGACAATACACCTGACGAATGCACTTGGGACTAAATCAGCTTTGGCTCATGCTCGAAACCGTGATGATGCCCGAGCACGGGGACATGCGCTCAAACGTGGCTTATAGGACAATATCGGACACACATTTTGTCCTATAAGCCAGAAAAAACGACGGCCCGCAGGGGCCGCCGTCGCGGAAATCATGGTGGGCCCTGAGGGATTCGAACCCCCAACCCAGGGATTATGAGTCCCCTGCGCTAACCGTTGCGCCAAGAGCCCGTTGTAAAAAAGGCGGCGACCGAAGCCGCCGCCGTCAATTACATGGTGGAGATAAGGGGGTTCGAACCCCTGACCTCGTGACTGCCAGTCACGCGCTCTCCCAACTGAGCTATATCCCCATTTGGTGCGGAAGTAACTATACCAGAGTGAGCGCTCGCGTCAACAACTTTTTTGAAAGAGGACGCTCGCGCAAACCTTTCAAAAGCGTCATGTAAACGTAAGCCAAGCTCATGGTCCCATTTCTTGACTCCCATCAGAATGAAGTCAGATGAAGGGAGGCCTTGTGAGACAGATGCTGAGGCTACTTCGCCGAGCTCTTCTTGCCATGCTGGTGTTGACGCTCTTGGCCGCGCTCGCGCTGACGTTGCGAGGATACGCGCTCTATCGAGAAGCGCTCAAGACGAGGCCCCTTGAGCAGACCGTTGAGGAGGTTCGGTCCCAACCGAGCTATGTCGGCAGGGAGGATCTCCCGGAGACGTATCTCCGCGCGGTCGTGGCCATTGAGGACCATCGCTTCTACGATCACTGCGGCATTGACGTCATCGCAATAGGACGTGCCGCCTGGCACGACCTCACGACGCTCTCCCTCGAGCAGGGCGGGTCCACCATAACCCAGCAGCTTGCCAAGAACCTCTTCCTCAGTCAGGAGAAGGAGCTCTCGCGCAAGGTTGCCGAGGTGTTTCTGGCCTTTGATCTTGAGGCACGCTACGAAAAGAGCGAGATCTTGGAGCTCTATGTGAACACCTCCTATTTTGGGGAAGGCTGCGCCGGCATCGGCGAGGCATCGAGCTGGTATCTGGGCAAAGAGCCTCTCGAGATGACGCCTTGTGAGTGCGCGCTCATGGCTGGCCTTCCCAATGCGCCGAGCCTGCTCTCCGAGAATATGGACCTCGCTTGGGAGCGCGCACGTTTGGTTGCCGAGCAGATGGAGAGGTACGGTCTTGTTGATGTGGCGTCTGTGGTGTGCCCCTGAGCCAGGCGAAATCTATCTCGACCACAGTTTTGTCGCAACCAACAAATTTCTCGTGCCATCCGACCGAAGTTCTGATAAGATGCTCTAGCGCACAAGCGCGGGCGATTGGCTCAGGGGTAGAGCACTTCCTTCACACGGAAGGGGTCGCTGGTTCGAATCCAGCATCGCCCACCATATGGGGATATAGCTCAGTTGGGAGAGCGCGTGACTGGCAGTCACGAGGTCAGGGGTTCGAACCCCCTTATCTCCACCATGTAATTGACGGCGGCGGCCCCTGCGGGCCGTCGTTTTTTCTTTGCCGCCATCGGGTGCGCCCCCAGGTGCATCCGTGAGTCCATACACCCGGCGCGCCTTTGTCGCCGGGTCGATACACCTGGCGGGGATTCCTCGTCGGGCGGGATACACCTGGCGAACGCACCTAGCGGGCGCACCCGGCGGGGCGCCGGCGCGCAAAGAAAGCGCGGGCCGACGCCTCGTGGCGCCGACCCGTAATCGCAGGCGAGAAAAACATCCTAGCGGCCGGTGATCGCTCGACGGAGCATCATCACGTACGCCTCGGCGCCCTCGGGGCGCAGGTGCGTGCCGTCGTCCCAGAAGTACTCGTCGTGCCCCGCGCTCTCGGCGTACCAGTCGATAATCTCAACGTTGTCGTACTGCTCAGCAACGCTCTTGAAGAGCTCGTTGTTCATGTCCTGCAGCGCCATCGGGACGCGCGTGGTCACGAGATAGACCTTCTTGTCTGGCCCCGCGGCGTCAATGAGCGCCTTCACCTGGTCCTCGCGCGCCACGCCGTTGTTGCCCAGCGCAAAGACGACAACGTCCGCGCCGTGACCGTCGGCCACGCACTGGTTGTACACGTCAAGGCCGGTGCCGAGCTGACGGCCCACCTCGGAGTCAATCCAGCCGTTGGGGAAGACGCGCTGGAACTGCGTGGCGGCTCCCAGCGAGACGGAGTCGCCCACCAGCAGGACGTTGGCGTCGGTGGCGCCCGTCTCAACGTCGACGTCGTAGTTCAGGCGGTTGATGGTGTCGAGCGCGCTCGCAAAGGCGGTCTGCGCGAGGTAGGTCCCGGTGACGTCGTACGGATCCTTCTCGGGGTTGAACTGTGCCATCTGAGTATCCGTTCCCTGCTGGTCGGTTGGAACACCCGTCTGCTCGGCGCTGATGGGGGCAAGGCTCACAACAAGCACGCCCACAAGCGCGGCGGCCTCAAGCGCGTGAGAGAGGTGCAGGCCGCCCATGAGCTTGGGCGTGTGGTCGCCGCGCTCGATGAGCCGGTAGGAGAGCTCCGCTGCGGCCACGATGATGGCAAACTCAAGCACCCAGCCCCACCAGGGAAGCTCGGTCGTCCTGGTTGCCGGGTTCATGATGAGCAGCAGCGGGTAGTGCCAGAGGTAGAGGGCAAAGCCGCGCCTACCCGCGCCCGCGAGCGGGGCAAGGCCCAGAATGCCCGAGAGCAGGCCTGCGGAGGGGCGCGCCACCACGCCGATGACGATGGCGGTGAGCACGGCGGCGAGCAGCATGCCCCCGCGGTAGGCAAACTCGGAGTAACCGTTGAGGGTGAACATCATGATGACGATTCCCGCAATGGCAGCCGCGCCGGCGAGGTCGTAGACCCACCAGGGCAGCTGACGGCGCTTCGCGGGCTTCTCGGATCCCGCGGCCCAGGTGATGTTCCAGCCCCTGCCGCGCGTGACGATGGCGCACCACGCTCCCACGAGCAGCTCCGCCGCGCGCGTGTCCGGCCCGTAGTAGATGCGGTTGGTGTCTCCCAGCGGGTCGTAGAGCACGGCCATGAGCACCGTGGAGGCAATCGCGAGAACGGCCACGGCACCCGCCGCTGCGCCGCGCTTCCTAAAGACCTTGGAAAGAATCAGCAGCAAAAGCGGCCAGACAAGGTAGAACTGCATCGTCACGCCAACAAACCACAGGTGGGTGAGCGGCGAGGGAAGGCCGGCGGCGGCAAAGTACGAGACGTTTCTGAGAATGTAGTAGATGTTCTCAAAGAAAAGCAGCGCGGGTATGGCGTCCGTCTTGACCTTGGGAAGAAGGGCCTGCGAGAAGAGCGCGCAGAGAAGGGCCACCACACCCACGAGCACAAGCATCGAGGGGAGCATGCGCGCCACGCGCCGCATCATGAAGCGAAGGTAGTCAAAGCCGCCCCTCTTGGACATGCTGCGCTCGATGGAGAGCGTTATGAGGTATCCCGTGAGGACAAAGAAGACGGTGACGCCAAAGTACCCGCCCGGAAGCCAGGTGGCGTTGGCGTGGTAGATGATGATTGCCGCAATGGCAAGGATTCGAAGCCCGTCGAGTGCGGGGACCTTTCTCGTGGCCGACATGTGACCCTCTCTCTAGCGCTCGCCCGTGGGGGCGTGGAGTTTCTCGCAACCATTCTATAGTCAGAAGGGGGTGTCTGGACGGCAAGACCGGCAACCACGATAAGAGCCGATTCCCCACACCGCTGGTTGAGGGGAGCCCTTGAGAGCACCCGATCGATCTGCGGACTCCTCGTGAGGTTGGTGCGGATGCGGCGTGGCGTGGCCTATACTCGAATGGTTTGCTCAAACGAGAGGGGACGGTGTGAACTCAGAGAACCCGGTCGATCTTTTTGACCTGCACATTTCACACGTGGGCATCAATGCCCAGAGCCGCGAGGAGGCCGAGGGCGTGGCAAATCTCCTCTGTGCGCTGCTCGGACTCGAGCGGGGAGAGGAGCCCTTTCCCGTCTCCGCCTTTGCCGGCACCCTCGTGGAGGTCATGAACAACGGCGGTCGGGGAGAGAGGGGCCACATCGGGCTTCACGTGAACGACATCGAGGCCGCCATTGCCTGGTACGAGGCTCGTGGGATAGCGTTTGACGAGGCCTCGCGTACCCTCTGCCCGGACGGCTCCGGACGCACCTATCTCATTTACTTCAAGGAGCAGATCGCAGGCTTTGCGATTCACCTCACCATTGCGGACTAGCTAGCACAAGGAACAGCACGTGATCGCACTCGCAGACAAGATAACCAAGTCATTTGGCGGCCGCACCCTCTACACTGCCGCCACGCTTCAGCTCAACGCCGGCGAGCGCTGGGCGCTCGTGGGCCCCAACGGCTCCGGCAAGACCACGCTCCTGCGCATCATCATGGGCGAGGAGAGCCCCGACGAGGGCGCGGTGAGCTTTGCCAGGGACACCACCGTGGGCTATCTCGAGCAGGAGACAAAGCTCGCGGGCGAGAAGAGCGCGCTCGCCGAGGTGGTCGACTCCGCGCACGAGGTCAAGCACGTCGAGCGCCAGGTGGCCGAGCTCGAGCGCAAGATCTCCGAGACCGCGCCCGGCCCCGAGCTCGACTCCCTGCTCGAGCGCTACGGGCATGCGCAGGACCGTTTCGAGCGCCTGGGCGGTTACGAGCTCGAGGCCCGCGCCCGACAGATCCTCGGTGGCCTGGGCTTTCCGGTTGAGGACTTCGACAAGCCCGCCCGCGAGTTCTCGGGCGGCTGGCAGATGCGCATCGCCCTCTCCAAGCTGCTGCTGCGCCACCCCGACCTGCTCCTGCTCGACGAGCCCACCAACCACCTCGACCTCGAGAGCGTCAAGTGGCTCGAGCAGTTCCTGGCGGGCTACGACGGCGCCGTCCTTCTCGTCAGCCACGACCGAGCGTTCATGGATGCCTGTGTCTCCCACGTTGCCGCCGTCGAGAACCGCCGGCTCGCCACCTACACGGGCAATTACAGCTCATACCTCAAGCAGCGCGAGGACAACCTCGAGCAGATGCGCGCCAAGCGCGCCGCCCAGGAGCGCGAGATCGCGCACATGCAGGTCTTTGTGGACAAGTTCCGCTACAAGCCCACCAAGGCCGCGCAGGCCCAGGAGCGCATGAAGAAGATCGAGCAGATCAAAAGCGAGCTCGTCATCCTGCCCGAGGGCACCAAGAAGGTGCACTTCTCGTTCCCTGAGCCCCCGCGCACGGGCGACGAGGTCATCAAGCTGGAGGGCGTCTCCAAGTCCTTTGGCGAGAACCACGTCTACTCCGGGGTCGACCTCGCGCTCTATCGCGGTGACCACGTGGTGCTCGTGGGCCCCAACGGCGCGGGCAAGTCGACGCTCATGAAGCTCATCAACGGCAAGCTCGCCCCCGACGCGGGCTCGGTCTCGCTCGGCAAGAACGTGACGCAGGCGTACTACGCCCAGCACCAGCTCGAGCAGCTGAATGAGGGCAACACCGTTCTCGGCGAGATGGACGAGGCGGCCCCCGGCTGGACCACCTCCGAGGAGCGCCGCCTGCTCGGGGCCTTCCTCTTCCACGGCGACGACGTCACCAAGCGCGTGAGCGTGCTCTCCGGCGGCGAGCGGGCCCGCCTGGCCCTTGCCAAGATGCTCGTGGCGCCCGACCCGCTGCTGCTCCTCGACGAGCCGACCAACCACCTCGACATCGACTCCGTGGACGTGCTCGAGCGCGCGCTCGTCGACTTCAAGGGCACCATCGTGCTCATCTCCCACGACGAGCACCTCGTGCGCGCCGTGGCAAACAAGGTCGTTGACGTGCGAGACCACAAGGTCACCGTCTACGAGGGCGACTACGACTACTACCTCTACAAGCGCGCCGAGCTCGAGGCGCGCGAGCAGGGGAGCGCGCCCGCTACCGCCGCTCCTAAGGCTACAGCTAAGGTTGAGCCTGAGGCTTTGCAGACGACCGGACGAAACGTCAAGACCCGCGAGCAGCGCCGCGCTGAGGCGGAGGAGCGCAACCGCAGGAACCGCGCCCTCAAGGCCGAGCGC
>DXAB01000118.1 GCA_019117265.1 Candidatus Olsenella pullicola | reverse complement strand
TGACAGGGTAGTTTGTCAGGTTTTGGAACCTGACAAACTACCCTGTCACCTTTGTCAGGTTACGAGGAAGGGGATGCGATGAGAAGGATTCTCGCAAACGGAACGCTCGTAACTCCCGAGGGCCTGCGTCGGGGTGACCTGGCCCTTGAGGGCGAGAAGATCGTGGACCTCGCCGCTCGCATTGAGCCGGGCCCGGAAGACGAGGTCGAGGACGTCTCTGGCTGCTGGGTGTTCCCCGGCTTCATTGACGCGCACACCCACCTTCAGTGCTGGACCGGCATGGACTGGACGGCTGACAGCTTTGAGACCGGCACGCGCGCCGCTGCCTGCGGCGGCACCACCTGCATCGTGGACTACGCCACGGCAGACCGCGGCGTGACGATGGACGAGGCGCTGGCCGAGTGGCACAAGCGCGCGGAGAGCGGTGCGGGCTGCACGTCCAACTATGGCTTCCACATGGCCATCGCCGAGTGGGGTGAGGACTCCCCGGCCCAGATGCGTCGCATGCGCGAGGCGGGCGTGCGCAGCTTCAAGACCTACCTTGCCTATGACCACCTGCGCCTCTCGGACGCCGAGACGCTGCGCTGCCTGGAGGTCGTGCGGGACCTGGACGCGGTTCTCTGCGTGCACTGCGAGAACGGCGACGTGGTGAACGAGCTCCAGCGTAAGGTGCTCGCCAGGGGCATCACGGGCCCGGAGGGCCACCCGCTCTCCCGCCCTGCCGAGGCAGAGGCCGACGCCGTCTCCCGCCTGCTCTATCTGGCGCAGATCGCTGACGCCAAGGTGAACGTGGTTCATCTCTCCACCGAGCTCGGCCTTCTCGCCGTCCGCGCCGCCCGCGCCCGAGGCCAGAAGGGCGTCTACGTGGAGACGTGCCCGCAGTATCTCACGCTGGACGACACGCGCTACCTCGAGGCGGGGGAGGACGGCTTCGCGGGCGCCAAGTACGTGATGAGCCCGCCTTTGCGCAAGCCCTCCGATGTGCGCGCGCTGCGCGGGGCGGTGCTCTCCGGCGAGGTGGACTCCATCGCAACGGACCACTGCTCGTTCAACCTGCGCGGCCAGAAGGACCGCGGCATCGGCGACTTCACCAAGATCCCCAACGGTGGTCCTGGCATCGAGCACCGCCCGGCTGTGATGGCCACGACCTTTGAGGGCCAGCTCGGGCCAATGGAGCTCTGCCGCCTGCTCTCCGAGGGGCCGGCGCGCGTCTTTGGCCTGTGGCCGGAGCGCGGGCGCCTCGCCGTGGGCGGTGCGGCAGACGTGTGCGTGTGGGACCCCGCTGCGCGCTGGACCATCAGCGCCGCGACCCAGCACCAGGCAGTGGACTACACGCCCTGGGAGGGCTTTGAGGCGCACGGGCAGGCGCACCTCGTCTATGTGGGCGGCGAGCTCGTGGCCCGCGACGGCGAGCCTACCGGGTGCACCCCCGGCCGATACGTGGCAAGATGATGCAAAGGGACAGTCCCTTCGTATCGTTTCCTTTCGACCAGAGAGAAGAAGGAGAAGAACATGGCTATTGAGGCAATCGTTACCGACAAGGCGCCCGCGGCGCTCGGTCCCTACTCTGCGGCTACGATCGCGCCCGCGACGCGCGCGATCCACGTGTCCGGCCAGCTGCCGATCGACCCTGCCACCGGCGAGTTTGCCGGCGAGGACATCAAGGCCCAGACCCGTCAGAGTCTGACCAACATCAAGAACATCCTTGAGGCCGCCGGCGCCTCCATGGCCGACGTTGCCGAGGTCACCGTCCTTCTTGACGACATCGCGGACTTCGCGGCCATGAACGAGGTCTACGGCGAGTTCTTCACCGCGCCGTACCCCAGCCGCGCCGCCTTTGAGGTGGCCGCGCTGCCCAAGGCCGCCAAGGTCGAGATCAAGGCCGTGGCCTACCTCTAAGCAGGGCCTTACGCATGAGGGACGCCCGCCCGGAGTGAGTCGCACTCCGGGCGGGCGTTCGCGTCTCCGCGTGTCACAGGTGACAGGTTGAATTGCCGTGCCGGGCACGCGTCGGATGTGACAATTCAGCCTGTCCCCAGTGTCACGCCAGCGGGATCATCACGTCTAGGCGAAAGACGCCTCCCTCGCAGCCCGCGGAGAGCGTGCCGCCGTAGCGCTCGGCAATGGCGCGCATCGAGCGGGTGCCAAAGCCGTGGTTGGCCCGGTCTCCCTTGGTGGTCTCGGGCAGCCCGTCTGCCGAGAAGCGCGGAGCGACCGCAACATAGTTCTCCACGTGGATGGCCGCCACGCCCACGACGGCGCGCACGGTGAGCGAGATTGAGCGCCGGGCCGCGTCGTCGAGCGCGCTTACGGCCTCGATGGCGTTGTCGAGGGCGTTGCCAAAGAGGGCGTAGAGGTCGGCGGGCGCGAGCCGCGTGAGCGCGCTGCCGTCCGCCACGCACGTGAGCGTGATCCCGCGCTGCTCGCAGACGAGGCTCTTCTCGGTGAGAATGGTGTCCAGCGCCTCGTTCCCCGTTTCCACGGCGGAGTCGTAGACGTTGACCTCGCGCTCGATGTCATCCAGCACGCCCGCGTCCACGGTGGCCCCGCGCCCGGCGAGCGAGCGGATCTGATGCTTGATGTCGTGGCACTTGATGTTGATGGCCTCGATGTTCTCGCGGCTCATGCGGTACTGGCGCTCGCGCTCGGCAAGCAGGCGCTCGGTCGCCGCCATGTCCTGCTCGAGGTGTCGCCGGTAGAGCAGCACGTACTCCATGGCAAGGGTGAAGACGCACGCGAGCGCGTGGAAGAGCCGCAGCACCACCACGTAGCCCAGCGCGATGCCCTGCTCGCCGAGCAGCTTGATCGTGAGGTCAAAGCCAATGACCACAAGCGAGACCACCGCCATCATGGCAAGCATCGAGCGGTCCTCAACCTGCGAGAGCCCCTCGCTGCTGATCTTTCTGCCCACGAGCAGGTGGCACGGCACAAAGACCGCCACCGCCGTGACGGCCC
>DXAB01000013.1 GCA_019117265.1 Candidatus Olsenella pullicola | reverse complement strand
GGCCCCAAAGGGGCCGCAGCCTTTTTGAGATTTGGCCTCTCGTGTAGCACAACACCCGCGCCCGTGGGAATCTGCCCCTTCGTGTAGCGTGTTTTAGCAACCCCGTTGAGTAGGCGGCTTGCTGCCAACTGGGACTTTGCGGCTACGCGGGTTACCGCTACTCACGAAGAGGCGCATCAGGGCCCAATTTCACGCTACACGAAGGGGCGGATTTCCAGCGAAGGGGCCCGCGCGCTACACGAGAGCCCAAATCCCGACTAATGCGACCAGACGATCAGCGTCGGACGAGCGTGACCACGCTTTCGACGTGCTTGGTGTGCGGGAACATGTCCACAGGGCACACGCGCTCGAGCCGATATCCGCGCTCGCGCAGGATTTCGAGGTCGCGCGCCTGCGTGACGATGTTGCAGCTCACATAGACCACCCGCTCGGGTGCGAGCGTCGCCACGCCGCCGAGGAACTCGGGCGTGCTTCCCGCACGCGGCGGGTCCATGATGATGGCATCAAAGTGCTCGCGCGCGCCCTCGCGTACCATCCACGCGGTCGCATCTGCGGCAACAAAGCGGCAGCGCTCTGCCACGCCGTTGGCCTCGGCGTTTCGCCGCGCGCATGCCACGGCGCCCTGCACCTGCTCGATCCCCGTGACCTGCATGTCGGGCGTTGCGGTTGCTGCGCAGATGCCGATGGTGCCCGTGCCGCAATACGCGTCCAGTACGTGAGCCGCGCCGCCCACGCCCTCGATGGCAAGGCCGTAAAGCACCTCGGTCTGGGCGGGGTTGGTCTGATAGAAGCTCGTGGGTCCGATCTCAAAGCGGCAGCCCAGCAGCTTGTCGTGCATGGCGCCAGGACCAAAGAGCGTCTGGCAGCGCCGTCCCAAGATAGCGTTGGTCCGCCGGTCGTTCACGTTCTGGACGATGGTCGTGACCTCGGGGCACTCCGCGCGCAGCTCGGAGACAAGGCGATCTGCCCCGCGCAGCTCGTTCACGCGTGTGACCAGCACGAGCATCACGTCATCCGTCTTCCACCCGCAGCGAACGACGGCGTGGCGCAGCACGCCCACGCCGCGGTCCTCGTCATAGGGAGGGACGTGTAGCCGCTCGGCAACGCGCGCCACGCCGCTTAGGATCCGACGCGCCCGCTCGTCCTCCACCAGACAGCTCTCGCACGGCACGATCCGATGCGTCCCCGCAGCGTAGAACCCGCAAAGCACGCGACCGCCGCGCGCATGCGCAAACGGCGTCGCCGCCTTGTGGCGATAGCGCACGGGCTCCTCCATGCCGCGGATGGGCTCGAGCGCGGCGCCGTCCTCCTCGGCCATGCCTCCGAACAGCCCCTCTACCTGCTCCTGCTTGCGTCGCAGCTGTATGGGGTAGGGGACCGCGAGCCATTCGCAGCCTCCGCAGTCGCGCGCGATCGGGCAGGTGTAGGTCTTGTATCCCATGGCACCCAGTATACCTGCCGTTTGCCGACAAACGCTACGCGCTTGCGGTACCCTCTTGCAAAGAAACCAATGTGATATCACAATGGCATCAGCGCAGCGCGATCCATCGGGGATCGCAGCGTCGTTGAAAGGAACCGCAATGACCGTAGAGAAGCAGGCCCGCGCCGCGTCCGGCTGGCCCATGCTCTTCGTCACCCTCGTCGCGTACGCCGCCGCCATCTGGGGCATGATCCAGGGCATAATCATTCTCGCCACCGCCGAGGAGGCAGGCGTGCCCGCGCCCGTCACGGGTCCGGCGCTGCTCGTCGGCGGCATCGTGCTGCTCATCGTTGCCATCATCGTTACCTGCGGCTTCTTCTCTCTGCAGCCCGGTCAGGCGCGCGTGCTCGTGCTCTTTGGCAACTACGTGGGCACCGTCCGCGAGTCCGGCTTCTACTGGGTCAACCCGTTCTACAGTCATAGCCTGGGCTCGGACGGCACCGGCGCCTCCGTCGACGTGAGCCTGGAGGAGGGCACCCCGTCCGTGAAGGCCGCCGCGGCCGCCAAGGCGCTCTCCACCAAGGTTTCCCTGCGCGCCCGCACCCTCAACGGTGACCGCCTGAAGGTCAACGACAAGATGGGCAATCCCATCGAGATCGCGACCGTCGTGGTCTGGCACGTGGCCGATACCGCCAAGGCCCTCTTCGACGTGGATCACTACCCCAGCTACGTGGCCATGCAGACGGAGACCGCGCTGCGTCACGTGGCCAGCGTCTACGCCTATGACCACATGGAGGATGACGACGCCTCCAACAGCTCCATCACGCTGCGCTCCAACATCGAGGAGGTCTCGGAGTCCCTTAAGGAGGAGCTCGACCGTCGCCTTGCCCCGGCCGGCGTCTCTGTGGATGACGCCCGCCTCACGCACCTCGCCTATGCGCCGGAGATTGCCCAGGCCATGCTGCGCCGCCAGCAGGCCGAGGCCATCATCGCCGCGCGCAAGAAGATCGTGGAGGGCGCGGTCTCCATGGTGGACATGGCTCTCAAGGAGCTCTCCGCCGGCGGCGTGGTGGAGTTCGACGACGACCGCAAGGCCGTGATGGCCTCCAACCTGATGGTTGTCCTCTGCGGCGAGTCCGAGGCCCAGCCCGTCCTCAACACCGGTTCCCTCTACCAGTAGGCCGGCGAGAAGAACGTGGCCGCGCGCAAGCAATATCCGCTCCGCATAGACCCAGAGGTCTGGGCCGCCGTCGAGCGCTGGGCCGCGGACGAGATGCGCAGCGCCAACGGCCAGGTGGAGTGGATCTTGCGTGACGCCCTTCGCCGCGCGGGCCGCCTGCCCAAGAAGGGCGAGAAGAATGATGGCCAGTAACGAACGGTCGGCCCCCCCGGCCCGTCCCCACTACTCTTCTCGTCCGCTGCCCGATATGTCCGTCTCCGTGCCCCCAAACGTGGGTATGGTGTGTCACATCGTGCATATACCCCGTTCTAGGGAGGCATCATGGCTGCAAAGGGTTCGGAGAAGGTCAAGAACGTGGTCCTTGTGGGCCAAGGCGGCGTGGGCAAGACCATGCTGGCCGAGGCCATGCTTCACCTGACGGGGCGTACCACCCGTCTGGGCGGCCACGCCGGCACCAAGCCCACGCTTGACTATGACGGCGAGGAGGGCGAGCGCGGTTTCTCCATCTCTACCGCCATTGCCCCCATCACCTGGGAGGGTACGCGCCTGAACGTGCTCGACGCCCCGTGCTACCCGGACTTTGTGGGCGACGCCTACGCCGCCATGTCCGCGTGCGAGACGGCCGTGTTTGTGGTTGACGCCGCTTCTGGCCCGGGCACCATCACCACGCGCCTGTGGTACGCCGCGGAGGAGCAGAGCCTCGCCCGTGCGCTCTTCATCAACCGCCTCGATCGCCCGGATGCGGACTTTGACGTCGCGTTTGCCGCGCTCCAGGAGCGCTTTGGCACCAACCTCGGCGCCGTCACCATCCCCATGGGCTCCGGCGAGGGCTTCAAGGGCATCATCGACGTCGTCCACATGAAGGCGCGCCACCTCGAGGGCGGAAAGCCCGTCGTGGAGGACGTTCCCGCCGAGTTTGCCGACGCCGCCGAGGCCGCCCGCGCCCAGCTCACCGAGCTCGTCGTTGAGGCCGATGACGAGATCATGATGAAGTACCTCGAGGGCGAGGAGGTCACTCAGGACGAGCTCGAGGGGCTTCTCGCCAAGGCCATCCGCGACCGCGTGTTTGTCCCGGTCTTCTCCGGCAGCTGCGTGCGCGAGGAGGGCGTCATCTCCTTCATGGACGCCGCCGTGGCCTGGTTCCCCACGATGGCCGACTTTGGCCGCATCCCACTGGTCAACGGCGAGCAGCTTGACATCTCCGAGGACGACGAGCGCCCCGTGGTCTTTGCCTTCAAGTCCCTGAACGACCCGCAGAACGGCCGCCTCTCCTTCCTCAAGGTGCTCGCCGGCACCATCACGCCGGGCATCGAGCTCACCAACGCGCGCACGCGCAAGACCGAGCGCCTCGGCCACCTCTACCAGATGTGCGGCAAGGAGACCACGGACGTGGCGCAGGCTGCCGCGGGCGATATCGTGGTGGTGCCCAAGCTTGACGCCATGACCGGCGACACGCTCTCCGTGACCGGCAAGGTCGAGGCTGCCGAGTTCCGCTTCCCCAACTCGCTCTACCGCATTGCCATCGAGCCCGACGCCCGTGGCACCGAGGGCAAGCTCTACGCCTTCCTGGAGAAGTCCGCGGACGCCGACCCCACCCTCAAGGTGGAGCGCGATGAGGACACCGGCCAGACCGTCATCTCCGCCATCGGCGAGGCGCAGGTCAGCGTTCTTCTCGACCGTCTTGAGGACCGTGCGGGCATCACCGCCCACACCGTGGCGCTCAAGATTCCGTACCGCGAGACCATCCGCCGCGTTGCCTCAGCCCAGGGCCGCCACAAGAAGCAGACCGGCGGTGCCGGCCAGTACGGCGACTGCTGGCTGCGCATCGAGCCCAACCCGGGCGCCGGCTACGAGTTTGTTGACGAGGTCGTGGGTGGCCACATCCCGCGCGGCTTCATTCCGGCCATCGACAAGGGCGTTCAGGAAACCATGCGCGAGGGCGTGCTCGCCGGCTACCCGATGATCGACGTCAAGGTTGCCGTCTACGAGGGCTCCTACCACCCCGTCGACTCCAACGAGATGGCGTTCAAGACCGCCGCGCGCATCGGCTTCCAGAAGGCCGTCGACCAGGCCGAGCCCGTGCTTCTTGAGCCCATGGCGCACCTGCGCATCACCGTGCCGGAGAGCTACGCCGGCTCCGTGATGGGCGACGTCTCCGCCTCCCGCGGCCGTGTCGAGGGTATGGAGGCCGGCACCGGCGCCGCCGCCGGCGAGACCACCGTCGTGGCCACGATCCCGTATGCCGAGGTCACCGACTACGCAACGCGCCTGCGCTCGCTCTCGCGCGGCACCGGCGAGTTTGAGATGGAAATCTCCGGCTACGAGCAGGTCCCGCACGACATCCAGCAGAGGCTCGCGGCCGACTACGCCGCCCGTCGCGCCTCCGGCGAGAAGTAAGTCAGGGTGCGCCCCCTTCTGAATTGCTTCGCCCCCCCACGCGGGCGGCCGGCCCGATGGTCGGCCGCCCGTCATTTTTGCGCGGAACGGGTAAAATGCTGCAAGGCGACTATCACTTCCATCCCAAGGAGGACACCATGCTTTCCGCAGTTCAGATCAAGCCGGACGTCTACTGGGTCGGCGCGCTCGACTGGAACGCGCGCGAGTTCCACGGCTACACCACCGAGGCGGGCATCACCTACAACGCCTACCTCATCCTGGACGAGAAGGTCACGCTCATCGACACCGCCAAGGTCACCTTTACCGACGAGCTGCTCGAGCGCATCTCCTCGGTGATCGACCCGTCCAAGATCGACGTCCTCATCGCCAACCACGTGGAAATGGACCACTCCGGCAACACGCCCACGATCAAGCGCCTGGCGCCGGGCTGCCAGATCTACTGCTCCGCCCCGCAGGGCGTGAAGAACATGACCGCTCACTTTGGCGACCTGGGCTACAACGGCGTCAAGACCGGCGACACCCTCTGCATCGGCAAGCGCACGCTGGCCTTTGTCCAGACCCCGATGGTCCACTGGCCGGACAACATGGTCACCTACGACGCCTACGACAAGATCCTCTTCTCCAACGACGCCTTTGGCCAGCACTTTGCCAGCTCCGCCCGCTTTGACGACGAGAACGACATGTGCGAGGTCATGCACCAGGCGCGCAAGTACTACGCCAACATCGTGCAGCCCTACCGCGCACAGGCCGCGGCAGCCGTGAAGGCGGTGCGCGGCCTTGGCCCGGACGCGCTCGACATGATCTGCCCGGCGCACGGCGTCATCTGGCGCTCCCACGTGGAGGACATCCTGCGTGCCTACGAGGAGGACTTCGTCTCCGGCGCCGTCCGCGAGCGCGCCGTGGTGGTCTACGACTCCATGTGGCACTCCACCGAGTCCATTGCCCGCGCGCTGGTGGACGGCTTCCTGGCCGCCGGCGTCCCTGCGCAGCTCATGGACCTCAAGGAGAACCACATCTCCAACGTCATGGACGTCTTCCTGGACTGCAAGTACGTGTGCGTGGGCTCGCCGACGCTCAACAGCCAGATGCTGCCCACCGTGGCCGGCTTCCTCACGTACATGAAGGGCCTCTCGCCCAAGAACGACAACCGCGTTGGTCTGGCGTTTGGCTCCTATGGCTGGGCACCTGCCGGCCCCAACAACGTGGCCAAGGAGCTTGAGGCCGCGGGCTTCCAGATGCCGGTGAAGACGCTTGCCGTCAACTGGATTCCCAGCGAGGAGCAGCTTGCGGCGGCCAAGGACGCCGTCAAGGAGCTCACCGCGTAGGGCTTTCGGTACGCTTTGGTCACCGCTGGAGCCGCCCGGTACGATTCCGGGCGGCTCCTTGCCGTTCCTTACCGCTATCTACCGCGAAACTACATAAGTCAATATTGCTAGTTTTAATTGAGTAATTGAAATTCATCTATGATTCTGTATCCTTTCGGACAAGGGACGGGAGGATGCAATGGGACGAAGGCTGGTCGTTGGGTTTGAGTCGGCGCTTGAGTTCTGGCGCAGCGCGCGGCAGGGGTCGCTCGCCGCAGCGGATGATGACTTTGCGGGGGCGGTGATCGGTCGTCGCCCCGAGTCCGTTGGGCAGACGGCTCGGCGCGCGGCGGAGCTCTGCGGGCTTGATGCCCCCCTTCAGGTCGTGGTGCCCTCGGCAGCCAAGCGCTACCACTCCGGCCTGGTGAAGAGTGGGGTGTTTGGCGGGCCTCTTGGAGACAAGTACCTCTACGGCGTCGACAGCGACGTCTTTGTCTGTCGCATGCCGGTTGTGCTGGTTCAGCTCGCGACCCAACTCGACGAGATCGAGCTCGCGCAGCTTGCCTGCGAGATGATGGGCTCGTATGGGTTTGACCCGGACCCGACGGAGGGGTTTGGCAAGGACGTCAGGCCACTGGTGGCGTTTGACGAGTTCATGAGCTACGCCAGGGCAGCCCTGGCAACAAAGACGCGTGGCGCGCGCCGGGCGATGGACGCCCTGAGCCTCGCCTCATCGAACTCCAATTCGCCTCGCGAGACGGACGTGGCAATACTCATGAAGCTCACCCGCGCGCGGGGAGGGCTCTCGCTTTCCGGGTTTGAGATGAATGCGGCCATCGAGCTCCCGGAAGAGCTTCAGAAGATCGTTGGGCAGGGGATGCTCAGGCCGGATTTCTGCTGGCCGACCGCAAAGCTTATCGTTGAGTACGAAAGCGACGAGTTTCACGCCACTCCGGAGGCCATGAAGCGCGACGAACGCCGCCGCAGGGCCTTCGAGGCCGCCGGCTATATGCTGCGAAGGTTGACGAACGACATATTGAAGAGCGATGAGCAGCTCAATATATTCATGAGCGAGCTGGCGAGGAGGGTCGATCCGCATAGGCCTCCCGCCACAAAGACGATGCTGGAGAAGCGTCGGGACCTTCGTGAGCGACTGTTTGGCCCGCAAAACAAAGAGGCGGCCCTGGATGCCCTGGCCCATCCCCACGAGGGGGTGATTCTTTGAGATTTGGCCTTTCGTGTAGCGCTCGGCCGTTCCGGCTTAGAATTTGCTCCTTCGTGTAGCGCGAAAACGGGCAAATAACCCGGTCCGAATGGTAAGCCGGATAGCTTCGGAAGAAAAAAGCCAGTTGGCAGGAGCGCCAACGCTGAGCCTAACCCAAGAAAGGCGCTACACGAAGGGGCAAATTCCCAGACGAGGCGCCAGAGCGCTACACGAAGGGCCCTTTTTAGATGCGGACGCCATTTCAGGTGCGCGGCGAGGTATTCGCAAAACGTTGCGCGGCATCAGCGCCGAATGCGCCCTCGTGCGCGACCTGCTAAAATCAATCCATTATGTCGGCGGCGCAGGCGTCCCAGCCGTCGGCAGGCATCTGAACCCCGACCGAGGAGGTTGCGCACGAGCGCATGGACGTAGCGATAAGTATTGTGGTCACCTTCCTGCTCACCCTGGCCAACGGCTATTTCTCGATGTCCGAGCTGGCGGTGGTGAGCGCCAAGAGGGCGGTTCTGGAACCCGAGGCAGAGGATGGTGACCGCAAAGCCCGTGCCGCCCTTAACCTGGCCTCCAATTCGGAGCAGTTCCTCGCGACCATCCAGGTTGCCATCACGCTCGTGGGCTTTGCGTCCTCGGCGTTTGCGAGCACCAGTCTCTCCGACCCGCTCGAGTCCTGGTTTGTGAGCCTCGGCATGCCCGCGGGCATTGCCGGACCGCTTGCTCCCGTGCTCATCACGCTGGCCGTCTCCTACCTCTCCATCGTTGCCGGCGAGCTCGTTCCCAAGCGCATGGCGCTCTCCAACGCGGAGGTCGTGGCCAAGTCCGTTGCCGGTCCCATCCGCGGCTTCATGCAGGTGGCGCGACCGCTTGTGTGGCTCACCGCCAAGTCTGCCAACGGCCTCTCCGCCCTTCTGGGTATCGCCTCCGCAGACGAGCGCGAAAGCGTCTCCGAGGAGGAGATCAAGTACATGGTGACCGACGCGGACGAGCTCTCCGACCAGGAGAAGTCAATGATCCACGAGGTCATCGACATGGGCGACACCATCGCCCGCGAGGTCATGGTCCCGCGCGTTGACATGACGGCTCTCGAGGACACCTCAACGCTCACCGAGGTCCTCGCCGTGATGCGCCGCACCGGCTACTCGCGCATCCCCATCTACCACGACTCCGTGGACCGCATCGTGGGCATCGCGCACATCAAGGACCTCATCAGCCCCATCCTCGACGAGGGCCGCGCCGACGATCCCGTTTCCGCGCACGTGCGCTCCGCCGACTTTGTGCCGGACACCAAGGACATCATCCCGCTGCTCTCCGAGATGCAGTCCAGCCACGACCAGATGGTCATCGTCGTGGACGAGTACGGCGGCACCGCCGGCGTCATCACGATCGAGGACATCGTCGAGGAGGTCGTCGGCGAGATCGAGGACGAGTTTGACCCCGACAACAAGTACCTCACCAAGCTCTCCGACCGCGAGTGGCTCGTGGACGGCCGCTTCTCCATCGATGATGCCATCGAGCTCGGCTGGCCCATCGAGGACAGCGAGGAGTACGAGACCGTTGCCGGCTTCGTCCTTGAGCTCGCGGACAAGCTCCCGCACCCCGGCGACGTCATCGAGAAGGATGGCTACCAGTTCCGCGTCCAGTCCATGCGCGGTCGCCGTCTCTCCATGCTGCGCGTGATTGCCCCCGAGCCCCCCGCCGAGGACGAGAACGACAACGCTGGCGGCGAGAAGGACGCGGACTCGTCGAAGGAGTAGGCCCGTCCGGCCAACATTAACTACAATGTGGTGGAAAGCCCCCGCCCGCCCCACGGGCCAGAAGTGAGAGGGAGCCCCGCGATGGCTCAGATGATTGACATCAAGAAGGTCACGATCGGCCCGCGCAACCTTGAGGCCGTGGTGGAGGTTGCCCCGAGCGCGCCGCTCATGACCAGCGACGACGCCGAGGGCACCAAGCTCGTGCTCGACCTCATGCCCGAGCTCGCCGAGCACGTCTGCCTGGGTGACGCCGCCCCGCGCTTTGGCGAGGTCGCCGAGAACACGGAGCTCGCGCACCTGCTCGAGCACGTGACCGTCGAGCTTCTCGCCCGCACGGATGCCGCCGGGGACATCGCGAGCGGCCAGACCACCGAGCTCGGCGCGCGCACCTATCAGATCACCCTCGCGTGCCCGGATGACGTTCTTGTGGCGGGCGCGCTCTCGAGTGCCGCCTGGATCCTCCAGTGGGCATACTCCGGTGGAGGGGACCCGCGCCCTGACATCGACGCCATCGTTGGCGGTCTCGTCGATCTCGTCGCGAGCCTTGGTGACGAGAAGGACGAGGCTGTCGAGCCCGGCAGCGTTGATGACGTTGCCGATCCGGCCGAGCTGGGGGCCATCGAGGAGGAGCCTGAGACGGCACCCGAGGCTGAGGATTTTGTCGAGGAGCAGCCGGAGTCCGAGGCAACCGCCGAGGAGTCCGATGACGAGTCCGTCGACGATGCCCCCGCGCAGAGCCCCTGGCCGACGGACGTCGTTCCCCGGCCGCACCTCGTTCGTTAAGGCGCACCATCCCGCGCCACGCACTTGTCCGCACTGACAGGAGGTACTCATGAACAAGAAGACGGTTGGCTTCATCTTTGGCAGCATCGTTGGCGCCGCCGCCGGCGTGGTCGCGGGCATCATGCTCGCTCCGCGCTCCGGCGCCGAGAGCCGCGCCATGGCGGCAGACGCCATGAACGACGCGTGGGACTCTGCCGTTGACACCTACGAGCGCGGCGCCAGCGCCGTCAACGACAAGTTCAGCAACGTTCGCCCGGTCGTCGACGCCAAGACCGACGAGCTGCGCGCCAAGGTCGACCTCGCCCGCGAGCGCATGGACCAGCTCCGCGACTCCCTCTCCGAGGCCGTCGCGTCCGCGTCCTCGCAGGTCCAGGACGCCGTGACCAACGTTGCCGACCGCGTCTCCGCGATGACTGACGCCCCTGCCGGCGAAACCGCCGCCGAGGCCGTGCACGTTGAGGTCGTGGACGCCGAGGACGAGGCCACGGAGGCCTAAGGGCGTGCTTAGAGTAGGTGCCCTCACGGGCCTGCGCGTTCTGCTCCTCAAAAAGTCAAAGGCCGCCAAGGACGGCACCATCACCGACGTCTACCAGAGGCTCGGCAAGGTGCACAACGCGGTCTTCTCGCCAGACGGCAAGCGGGTGGTTGGCCTCATGGTCAAGCGCCCGGACGTGGCTGGCATGATCAAGCGCGAGGACGCGTATTTGGCCTGGGACTCATTCAAGATTCAGGACGAGAAGACCCTCCTGGTGACGCGCGCCGAGGACGGCCTGGACGTTGCTGCCCGCAAGCGCCTGGCGCTCGACTGGGACAGCTGCATCCTGTGGGCGGGCATGGATGCCAAGACCGTGTCCGGAAAGCCGCTGGGCTACGTCTCGGATGCGGAGTATGACGAGAAGACCGGCCGCGTGACGCGCTTTCTCACCGCGGACGGCGGCATGGCGCGGGCGCTCATCGGCTCGTTTGTGATCACGCCCGAGATGGTGCGCGGCTACGCAAACGGTTGCATGGTCGTCGACCCCGGTGACAAGGCCGTCGAGCTCGATGGCGGGCTTGCCGGGGCTGCGGGCGAGGGCTACGCGCGCGCCAAGGCCAAGGGTGCCGAGATGGGCAAGAAGGTCGGCGCCGTGGCGGGGGAGGCCGTGGACAAGGGCTCCTTTGCGCTTGGCCGCGCGATCGGCAAGGCAAAGCGCGCCATTGCGGACGCGTCGGCGCCGGAGCAGGCGGAGCCCGAGGTTCCCGCCGTTGCCGCAGCGGACGTTCGCGTTGAGAAGCCCGTTGAGCGCATTGCCGAGAAGAGCGCGCCGGCCGCGGCCACGTCAAAGAAGGCTGCGCCCAAGACGTACGCGCCCGTGGCAAAGAAGAAGCCGGCACCGTCGACGGGCGACAGGGTGGCCCGCGCCGCCGGCAAGCAGCTCGGCTCCCTGGGCAAGATGTTCGGCTCCTTCAAGGACGAGTTCAACAAGGCCAGCAAGTAGCCTGGGCGACAGGGCA
>DXAB01000117.1 GCA_019117265.1 Candidatus Olsenella pullicola | reverse complement strand
TTGGAGATCAGCTCGCGGAGGAAGATCTCGCGGTTGGTGTAGATGGAGTTGATCATGAGGTCGAGGAGCTTCTTGCTCTCTGTCTTGAACTTGCGCATGCGACGCTTCCCTTCCGAGCGGCTTGTTAAACGAAGGGTAGTGTACCCGTTTCAGATAATCTTAGTCACCCACGCTTAGATGTTCATGACAATGGTGACAGGGTAAACTGTCATGAAACTTGACGCTGGTGGCACCGGCGTCAGAGCCGAGCGTCATCCTCGTCCATGAGCACGGCGCCAAGAAACTCGGCATCGTAGGGGATGGCGTCCGGCAGGTCAATCGGGGCGTCAGACGCCACGACGAGGTAGTTGTCCTCCGCCGCGCGCTCGTCATCTGTTGCCAGGGCAATCCTCACGTTTGAGAAGGCAACGTTTGCGGTTGCCACAAACGAGCGGAGAAAGCTCACGTCCGCCCCACCGTCGCACGAGACGACGTTTGCCAGCAAGATGCCACCGGGCGCAAGGGAGCTTCGGGCCGCGCGCAGCGCCTCGAGCGTGGCGAGAGGGCGGACCGGCTCCGCGCCCACAAAGGCATCGAGCACGATGGCATCGTATGGCCCGGCGCCCCGATTGAGGAAGGACCTCCCGTCCTCGCAGAAGACACGCAGGTCGCCGCCCGAGGCACGAGCGAGCGAGACTGCCTCGTCCAGGAAGAACCACCGGCGGGCGGCGCAGATGACCGCCGGGTCGATCTCGACCACGTCCACGCGCGTTCCGGGATGCTCCGAGGCCACGAGCTTGGGAAAGGCGAATCCCCCTCCGCCTACGGCAAGAATGCGGCGCGCGGCGGGGAGCATCTCGAACAGCCGGCCAAAGGAGCGATAGTACTCAAAGACCGGCTCCATGCGACGACCATCGAGATAGGTGGCGGACTGGTAGACTCCCCCGGTGCGCAGAACCCTAACGCGAGCGCCCTTCTCGTCCCGCACCGTGTAGACGAGGGCAAGGCCGGACATGGTTCGGATGACGTGCGGACCAATGGCGGCAACGGCGCATGCGACAGAGGCTGCGGCCGCAACGCCCACGGCAGCCAACGCCCCGGCTCGATGAAGTCCCTTGCCTCGCATGCGGCCTCCTCCCCAACCCCATGATAGTAGCTGCTAGGATTGTTCCCGAGAGGAGCGACATGAAACTGAGGCTCATAACATCGCCGGCAAAGAAGATGCGCGTCGTCGACGCGCCGCCGTGGCCCGTGCGCGAGCCCGCCTTTCTTGAGAAGACCACGCGACTCATGGGCGCGGTCCGCTCGCTCTCTCACGACGAGGCGCAGGCGCTCTGGGCGTGCAGCGATCGCCTCGCCGATCTTAACTACGAGCGCTTTCTTCATATGGACCTCAGGCGCAACACCACCGCGGCTGCCATTGCATACGAGGGAATCCAATACAGGCACATGGCGCCCGAGGTGATGGACGAAGGGGCCCTCGCGTGGCTTGACGAGCACCTGCGCATCCTCTCTGGCTTCTATGGAATCCTGCGCCCACTTGACGGGGTAGTCCCGTATCGCCTTGAGATGCAGGCTCGCCTTGCCGTGGACGGGTCGCGCAACCTCTATGAGTTCTGGGGCCCCATCCTCTATGAGTCGTTGGCGGATGAGAGCTGCGACGTCATCGTAAACGTGGCTTCCGTGGAGTATGCACGCGTCATCACGCCCTGGGTTCGCGCGGATGGCCCCCAGGTTCTCACCTGCCTATTTGGCACCATGCGCAACGAGACGCTCCGCCAGCCCGCAACCGAGGCCAAGGCCGCGCGCGGGACCTTCATTCGCTGGTGCGCGGAGCGTGGCATCGAGGATACAGGCGCGCTGCGCGGCTTCAGCGAGCGCGGGTACCTGTTCTGTGGGGAACTCTCGAGCGCGAACACCTTCGTTTTCACCCGCAACTAGCTGATTCTGCGCAAAATCCTCGTTCGTGCTACAAATGCTCGTCCCCGTGTGCAAAATCCTCCTTCGTGCCACATGAAAATGAGCGAAATCCGTATTTCGATTCGAAGTCTGATCTTCTTATCTGGGAAAACTCCGCTCGGCTACTGACCCCACCCCTAAAACCTTGTGGCACGAACGAGGATTTTGCACGAGGAGCCGCCCCGATGTGGCACGAGCGACGTTTTTGCGCAAGGCGTGCTTTGGGAGCGAACGTCTATCATTGAGCAAGCCGAGTGAATTACCCCAGGAGGAGCATCTCAGAGCGCCATGAGGGACATCGACGCGATCATCGAGCAAATCGTTGCGGCAAGCCGTGCCAAGGCCGGCCGCGCGTTTGCCAGCTCGCGCGTCTATTCCGACGAGCCAATCATCATGCGCGGTTCGCAGCTCGCGAGCTACGTCCCCGAGCCGATTCGTGAGATGCGCGCGCTGGCCCGGCGCCCCGAGGCGCGCAGCTGGTCAGATGCGCGCCTCTTCGTTGAACAGGCTCGCCTCATGGCCGAGTACACAGACGACTGCCCCTACGAAGGAACGTTCTCGAGCTACTTCCCCACGTACACCGTCATGAGCGACCGTCAGCTGCGCGGGTACTTCACCTGGCGCGCCCGCGTGCGAGAAGGGCACGTCGAGAAGACGTCGACCTCATTTGCCTACGTATACCTCTACGAGCTCATAAACGGCATAGGCGCCGAACCTGGCGAGCCGTCCTTTCGCGCCATCGAGGCCTTCTGGCAGGCATATCGCACATTTGAGCCCGCGATGGACCGCCATGTTCGTCCGTGGCTTGTCGACTACGTGGTGTACCACGGCCTCGACCCAGCGCTCGCAGCCCCCTATCTCAACTCAGATCACGACCGCGCCGTCTGCGCGCTTGCCAAGGCCGAGAAGACCGCGCTGCTCACGACCCCCACAAGAGGACGGAGAAAGGGGCCGGCTGACTTTGGGGCGCTCCTCCCCTCCGGCACGGCGTTCCTCGACGCGCTCGACGCGCTCTCAACCTATCGGGTCCGCGAGTCTCGCCTCTACCGTGATGACCCCGACGCGCTCACCGCAGTCACCTACGCCGTTTTTTGCCAACTCGCGCGCTACTATCACGGCCACCGGACGCAGGGCCTCACGGAGAGCCTCTTCGGCGTGCGCCACGCCATGCCTCACCTCATGTTTGCCTCAGCAGTCTTCTACCCAGGAGCAAAGCATGAGGACTGCGTTTTTGAGCTGGACGAGACCTGCCGCTTCACCTGCCAAAATGGAATCTGGTCCTGCGACGCCCTCCATGACGGCGGCGGCAGGAGCGCCAAGCTGGGCCAGATCCTACGTGCCGTGGACCGCCAGCTGCGCCTCGCGCTCGACTACCCGCACCCCCTCAAGGAGCACGGAGAGGCCAAGTACCTCGTCAAGATCATTGATCGCGAGGCCCACGACTATCTTGAATGGCGTCGGGCCCACGCGCCGCGACACATTGAGATCGACCTCTCCAAGCTCGCCGGCATTCGCGCGGGCGCCGCCCAGACGCGCGAGGCGCTCCTCGTGGACGAAGAGCGCGAGGATGAGCCCCCTCTCGCGCCCCCCGAGCCGAAGCACGAGGCCGAGAAGGACCTTCCCCTCAACCTCACCACCGATGAGCTGGCGCTTATTCGCAGCCTGCTCGAGGGCGGCCAGCCACAGCCCACCAACGCGGACCTCATCGTCGACGCAATTAACGAGAAGCTCCTCGACCTCGTCGGAGACACGGTCGTGGAGTTTGACGACTCCGGCGCGCCTATGCTCGTGCCAGACTACGCCGAGGACGTGCGCGAGGCCCTGGACACGTAAAGGACCCATCCTCCCACGCGGACATCGAACACATGTGCTAGAATCTTCTCCCTAGACACGGCGAGAGGAGCAGGGCATGGGAGAAGCGCCACGGGTGCCCAGGCGTATAGCAGCGGTCATCATCAACTCCCTCAAGGGAGGCGTCGTCCCGCGCATTGGCCTGCCCTACATCACCGTTGGCCGCGAGCGAGAGATTGGCGCGCTCCTTCACGACCTTGACCTCGTGGCGGACGGCGGGGCGAGCTTCCGCTTTCTCGTGGGGCGCTACGGTGCCGGCAAGAGCTTCCTTCTGCAGACCATCCGCACTCATGCTATGGGCAAGGGCTTTGTGGTGGCAGACGCGGACCTCTCCCCCGAGCGCCGCCTCCAGGGCGGGCAGGGCCAGGGACTTGCCACGTACCGCGAGCTCGTCCGCAACCTCTCCACCAAGACGCGTCCCGAGGGCGGCGCGCTCCAGCTCGTGCTCGACCGCTGGGTGACGGCGCTGCGCGAGGCCCCTGACGCAGAGGCGGCGCTCACCGAGCAGCTCGGGCCCATCCAGGAGCTCGTCTGCGGATTTGACTTCACGCAGGTCCTCAAGATGTACTACCGCGCCAGCCTCGAGGGGGACGACGAGCGCAAGGCCGGCGTCGTCAAGTGGCTGCGCGGCGAGTTTAGGACCAAGACCGAGGCGCGCGGCGAACTTGGCGTCAACGCGTGCATCACGGACGAGACCTGGTACGAGTACCTCAAGCTCTTTGCGCAGTTCCTCGTGGGGGCGGGCTACCGGGGCCTCGTCGTCCTCATCGACGAGCTGGTGAACCTCTACAAGATCCCCAACGCCACCTCGCGCCAGTACAACTACGAGAAGATCCTCACCATGTACAACGACACGCTCCAGGGCAAGGCACACCACCTGGGAATCATCATGGGCGGCACGCCGCAGTCCATCGAGGATCGCCGTCGCGGGGTTTTCTCCTACGAGGCGCTGCGCAGCCGTCTCACGCAGGGGCGCTTTGCGAGCGCGGGCCTCGCCGACCTCCTGGCCCCCGTCATTCACCTCGAGCCGCTCACGTATGAGGAGCTTCTCGTGCTCATCGAGAAGCTCGCGGAGATTCACGCGGGCTACTTCGGCTACGAGCGCAGCCTCACCGAAGAGCAGCTCGTGGGCTTCCTCAAGGTGGAGTTTGGGCGCGTGGGCGCGGACACCCACCTCACACCGCGCGAGGTCATCCGCGACTTCATCGAGCTTCTCGACATCGTGTACCAGAACCCGGGCACCAACGTTGCCGCGCTTCTCAAGACGGATGCGTTCTCCGGCGCCGTGGCCGCCCCCGTTGCCGCCGCAGGCGAGAAGGACGTCGACGCCGCCTACGCCGAGTTCACCATCTAGACGCCGCCGTCCTCGTCCCACACCTTCTCGACGACGCCGCGCTCGCCCACCGCGTATGCGGAGTAGATCGGCTCGTCCGGCGCCGTCGCGCTGACCTCAAGATAGCGGGGCTCACCCCCGTTATCAGCAAGCTCGTAGTAGACGACGCCATCCCCCATCCACGACACGCAGCAGGGCCGCCCAAAGCGCTCCTCGAAGTCACCGATGGTCTTCTCGCCCTCGTCGAGAAACGCCGCGGCCTCACCTGTGCCAGAGATGACGTCCCCAGCCTCGTAGCGCAGGGGGTCGTCGTTCACGAGACGCGTCTCCCACTCCAGAGGATAGCTCAGCCGGAGGTGCAGCCCCGGACCCTCGGGCCAGTCCGTCTCCCGCGCGTCGTAGAGCATCGCCGAGTATGCGTCCTCGGACCACACGATGATCGTGGAGACGCCCTCCTCGTCCTCGTCAAAGTCACTCTCGCTCACGAGCGTCATGAAGCACCAGTAGTTCTTGCCATCGAGGGCAAACGAGAAGTCGGTCGAGAGCTCAATGCGGTGCCCTCCGTCATCGACCTTCTCAGACTCCATGGGGCGCGTCACAGAGTGAGTGTCCAGATACTCAACGTGGCCAGAGCAGCTCTCCACGAGCTCTCTGGCCCGCTCGTCAAGATCATCGGACCCTGCGCGGACCTCGGGCGAGAAGAGCCCCACGGTCGCGTCCTCGTCTCCCGCCTCGAGCGCAGCGAGAAGCGCCTCCGCCGCATCGAGACATGCCTGCCCCCGCGGGCTCACGTACTCCTCTCCCGTCACGAGGCTTCCGACATAGCGGACGAGGGAGTTGGCGCCCTCCGCGCATCCCACGCACGGGACAGTCGCGAGCGCGACGAGCAGGCACGCAGCCAGGCGTCTGATACGACCCCGCCCTCTTCCGAACATGATCTGCCTCCAAAGCTCCGGGAACGTGCATTTTTATTTTATCAGGCCACCGATGCGCTCTCTCTGGTAGTATGAAACACATGTTCTATTCAAGGGAGGACCGTGGGCGTCTTTGACCGATACGCACCGTTTGTGCAGGACTTCATCTATGCGCACGAGTGGGAGAGCCTGCGCGGGATTCAGGTTGCCGCAGGCGAGGCCATCTTTGACACGGATGACCACGTGCTGCTGTGTGCCTCCACGGCATCCGGCAAGACGGAGGCCGCGTTCTTCCCCATCCTCACGGAGTTCTGGGAGGACCCTCCCGCATCGGTGGGGGCCCTCTACATTGGCCCCACCAAGGCGCTCATCAACGACCAGTTCTACCGCCTCGAGGAGCTCTGCGAGGAGGCAGGCATACCCGTCTGGCACTGGCACGGTGACGTCTCCTCCTCGCACAAGGCAAAACTCATGAAGCG
Source organism: Candidatus Olsenella pullicola (assembly GCA_019117265.1). Taxonomy (GTDB): domain Bacteria; phylum Actinomycetota; class Coriobacteriia; order Coriobacteriales; family Atopobiaceae; genus Thermophilibacter; species Thermophilibacter pullicola. The sequence goes on along the minus strand of DXAB01000117.1, from coordinate 566 downwards.
CCCGTCGGGCATCCTGCAGATCACGCCCGAGTCCCTTGAGGCCATGCTCGTACGCCGTCACGCAGCTGTTGCCAAGCTCTTCTGCGACCTTCGCTACGTGGTCATCGATGAGGTCCACGCACTGCTGCGCCAGGACCGCGGCGGCCAGTGCCTCTGCCTCATCGAGCGGCTGGCGAGAATAGCGGGCGTGCAACCACGGCGCATCGGGCTTTCCGCCACGATCGGCGACCCTGAGGCCGTGGGCGCGTTTCTTGCCGCGGGAACCGGGCGCAGCACCGTCATCCCCCGCGTTGAGGAGCCCCCGCGCACCTGGCGCATCTCGATGGAACACTTCTACACGAGCGGTCCCCAAGCCGACGACTCCTCACTCCAGACCGCAAGCGGCGAAGTCGAGGCCGACGTCGTGGCGATGGAGCCGCCGGAGACGAGGGCGCTGTCCCCGAACTCGGGCAGCATCGGCACAGAGGGCGCGCCCGCAGAACTGTGCGCGGGGATAGCACCCTCGCCTGACGAGACCCCTACTCTTTGCTTACAGCCCCATATTTTGGTATAATAAAAATACAAAG
>DXAB01000116.1 GCA_019117265.1 Candidatus Olsenella pullicola | reverse complement strand
AGGTGCCCACGAGCTCGCGCGTCGCCCTCGAGATGGGCGAAATCCGCGTCAACAAGCGCATCGAGGGTGGGGTCACGCGCTCGCGGTTCGTGAGGAACGACTATCGCGTTACCCAGGTCGCCGACGTCTGCGGAGACGACGGTCCGGTCAACGGGCTCGTCTTCGACGAGTGCGCGGGCGACGTCTGTCCTGCCCTCGACGGCTGGCACGAGTCAGTCCAGTCGAAGGCCGTCGACGGTATCCGCCTGGAGTACGGCTACTACGAGCCGAGCTTCGAGCCCTTCCGCCCCAACGCGTTCTCCGACCTCGTGACGCCCCCCGAGAGGGCGGCGCTCATCGTGTGGCTCCACGGGGCAGGCGAGGGAGCAGGTGGCGAGCGTGGCGAGGTCGGTCGTGCCTACCAGGGCAATCGCGTGACCGCGCTCTCCCAGCGCCAGATCCAGTCCTACTTCGGCGGCGCCGCGTGGGTGCTCGTGCCGCAGTGCCCCACCTTCTGGATGGATGACGGCGAGAGCCAGCTGGGGCGCGTGAATGAGAGCATCTACGTGCGCGCGCTCAAGGAGCTCATCGACGAGTTCGTGGCCGCTCACGCCGATCGCGTCGACCCCGGACGCATCGTAATCGGCGGCCTCTCCAACGGCGGGTTCATGACCGTGCGCATGTGCCTCGACTATCCCGGGTTCTTCTCGGCGGGCATCGCCGTGTGCGCCCCGTTCTACGAGGAGAACCAGACGCCCGAGGCCGTTGCCGCGCTGGCGAAGACGCCCCTGTGGTTCGTGCACTCCAAGGGCGACGAGCTCGTTGACCCCACGCAGACCAGCCTGCCGCTCTACCGCAGGCTCCGCGAGGCGGGCGCCGAGACGCACTTCACCTACTTCGACCACGTGGAGGACCTCACGGGCGTCTACCGCGAGCCCGACGGGAGACCGCTGCGCACCTTCAACCACGGCGTCTGGACGCACGTCTACAACGACTTCTGCAGGACCGACCTCGACGGCACGAACGTGATTGTGGACGGCGAGCCGGTTGGCGCCTGGGAGTGGGCTGCCGACAGGCGCCTGGGCTAGGAGGGGGCGTCATGACCGAGGAGAGGCCCCGCGTCATCGTCACCACCGACATGGAGGTGGATGACATGAACTCCGTCGTCCACCTCGCCCTGCACCTCAACGAGCTCGACGTTGCGGCGTTCGTCTACACCGCGTCCCAGTACCACTTCCAGGGTGACGGATCGCACACGCTTGCCGAGGCGAACCCCCACTGGCGGACGAAGGGCAAAAGGGCGTACGAGTGGCCCGTCGTGCCGCACGAGCCCGACCCCGAGGCAGGCGCGCTCACGAGCTACCGGCCCTTCCCCGAGGGCTGGATGGAGCGACTCTGGCTCGGCCCCTATGCCGAGGCCTGGCCCCACCTCTGCGAGAACGGCGGGCGCTACCCGACGCCCGAGGAGCTCGTCGAGCGCACCTACGTGGGAAACGTCGCCTTTGAGGGAGACGTGCGCGAGGAGACCCCGGGCTCGAACGCCATCCGGGACGCCATCCTCGACGACGACCCGCGCACGCTGTGGCTCCTTTCTTGGGGAGGCATGAACACCATCGTACGCGCGCTCATGTCCGTTGCCGAGCGCTACGCGGGCACGCCCGAGTGGGACGACGTGCGCGACCGCGTGCGCCGCAAGGTGCGCGTCATGGGCGTTGCCGACGGAATCGGACAGGACAACAGCTGGCTCGACCACGGCCGCGCGCTCTTCCCCGAGCTCACGCTCTGGCGCGTGCCGTTTATCTACGGAGGGTACGTAGACGCCAAATTTGCCCAGGAGGACAGCATCGAGCTCTTCCGTGCCCCGTGGCCCGAGGAGAACCTCGTCCGAGGAAACGGACCTCTCATGGGCGCCTACAAGCTCTATGGGGACGGCAGGCACTACGAGGGCGAGCCCGAGCGCTTCCAGTTTGGCGAGCACGCCACGCTCGACTGGGGCTTCGAGGGCATGGAGCCCCTGGTCTTCGCGCCTGGCGACTTCATGGCGGAGGGGGACAGCATGACCTTCATGCCGCTCCTCCCTCTGGGCCTGCGCGGCGCGGACGACCCTAGGTTCAGCACCGTCCTCGGCCCCCTGTTCAGGGACGGAGAGCCCTCTTCGGTCCCCTCGGCGGCCCCCTTCGAGACGCCCCAGGGCAACCCCAACCCCTACCTTCGCGCCTACCAGGAGGAGTTTGCCGCGCGTGCCCAGTGGTGCACGCACGGGTACGACGAGTGCAACCACGCGCCCGTCATCGAGGCGGTGACGCCGGACCTCGAGGCGAGGGCGGGCGAGACCGTGTCTCTCTCGGCGCGTGCCAGCGATCCCGACGGGGACGACCTTCTCCCCCGCTGGCGCTACGACGCGCTCGCGAGCACCTATCGCGGCGAAGGGCTGGCACTTCTCGAGGCGTGGGAGGCGTGCTCGCTGGATGCCACGCTCCGCGTGCCTCACGACGCGCGCCCAGGCGACCGCCTCGTGCTCACGCTCTCCGTGCGCGACGTGGCGGAGCGGCCCATGACCCGCTACGCGCAGGTACTGATCACCGTCGCGTGACCTCAGGTAACTTTTGCGGGGCGGGGCGCTCGAAGGATGCCCCCTGCCCGAAGGCTGGGTGCCTCACGAACGAGCGTGAGGCACCCAGCTGGCGTGTCTGTGTCACTTTCGGCGCCCGTTGTGTGCCTCTACGCCGGACGAGGGCTCCGGGCGGAGCCGGAGACACGAGAACGGCCAGTTGGAGTACGAGCCCGAGGGCCTCCCGAGACCCCGCGGCCCTGGCGAGGCACACAATGGGCGCCGAAAGTGACACAGGACGCCTCCCAGCTCGCCCCAAGCCGCGCCTTCGGCGCCCCGGCGCACGCTATGCCCTCCGGGAGACACAAGCAAGGGGGCAGGGGCCGTCACCGGCCTCCCGCCCCCATGGCATAAAACGAGAAACGTGACAAAGTCCTCCGTCCCCATTGTCACATGGCGCGGCGGATGGCCGAGCGCCAGCCGGTGCGCTTCCCCTCGCGCACCTCGGGATCGATCGCAGGGGAGAAGACAGTGCGGTTCAGCCCCTCGTAGATCACGTTCTCGCTCCAGACGCCCGCCGCGCGACCCGCGACGAAGGCGGCGCCCGCCGCAGAGAGCTCCTGGAGGTCCGACATCACGACGTCGGCGTCGGCCATGTCGGCCTGGAACTGCATGAGATAGCGGTTGGCCGTGACGCCGCCGTCGGCGGAGAGCTCGCGCACGGCGAGACCCGTGTCGGCGCGCAGGGCGTCGAGGACGTCGGCCACCTGGTAGGGGATGCACTCGGCGCAGGCCTTCACCATCTCGGCCCTGCCCGTGGTGCGCGTGACGCCCGTGAGCAGGCCCGTTGCCTCGGGGGCCCACCAAGGGGCGCCGAGCCCCGTGAAGGCCGGGACGAAGTAGGCACGGTCCTCGGGGTTGGCCTCGGCGATGAGGCCCTCCACCTCGGCGGGACTCTCGATGAGGCGCATGCCGTCGCGAAGCCACGAGATGACGGCGCCCGTGTAGTTGAGGTTACCCTCGAGCACGTAGGAGCGCTGCCCCGAGAAGTCCCAGGCGATGCTCGAGACGAGACCGTTCGCGCTCTCGTAGAGGCGCTCGCCCGTCTGCATCATGACCGAGGAGCCCGTGCCGTAGGTGGCCTTCACGTCGCCGGGGGCGAGGCAGCCCTGGGCCGCGAGCGCGGCCTGGGAGTCTCCCAGCACGCCGCACACGGGCACCGGCTCGGGGAAGAGGCCTCCCATGGTGGTGCGACCGAAAACCGAGTCTGACGGCATGACCTTGGCAAGGGCGTCGCGAGGCACGCCGAAGAGCTCGCAGAGCTCGTCGGACCACGTGCCCGTGCGGATGTCGAGCAGCTGGGTGCGACAGGCGTTCGAGGGCTCCGTCACATGCGGGTTGCCCTCGCAGAGCTTGAAGACGAGCCAGGAGTCCATGGTGCCCAGGGCGAGAGTGCCGACCTTGGCCGCGGCGCGCACCGCGGGCACCTCCTCGAGCAGCCAGGACATCTTCGCCGCGGAGAAGTACGGCGAGAGCGCCATGCCCGAGAGCTCCCGGACGCGGCGTCCCGCGTCGGGGTCGCGGACCACAAGGCGCTCGCACACCTCGCGCGCACGCCCGCACTGCCACACGATCGCCCGGTGCAGCGGTTCGCGCCGCACGCGATCCCAGGCGAGGCACGTCTCACGCTGGTTGGAGATGCCCACCGCCCGCACCTCGCCCGAACGTGCGCCCACGCGCTTGCAGACGTCGCGGGCGCAGGCGAGAACGTTGGTCATGATCTCCTCGGGGTCGTGCTCGACCCACCCGCGCTCGTCGACGTGCTGCTCGTGCGGGCGCGAGACCTTGCCCGCCACGCGCCCCTCGCCGTCGAAGAGCAGCGCCTTGGTCCCCTGCGTGGACTGGTCGATCGCGAGAACGAAGGGGCGCATCGCTACTCCCCCGCCTGTGCGAGGAGGTCTTTCGCGGAGGCGGCGATGCCGCGTGCGTCGAGGCCGTAGTGAGCGAACACCTCTTCGGACGTGCCGGTGATGACGGGCGCGTCGGGAAGGGAGAGGTTGCGCACGAGGCGCGGGCAGGAGCTCGAGACGACCTGGGCCACCTGCGAGCCGAGCCCGCCGAACGGCGAGTGCTCCTCAACGGTGAGGACCACCTTGGCCGCCTTGGCGGCCTTGATGACCGCAAGCGTGTCGAGGGGCTTCACGCAGTACATGTCGAGCACCCCGGTGGAGACGCCCTGCATCTCGAGGAGGGCCGCCGCGTCGTAGGCGGGCTTGACCATCTCACCGCAGGCGACGATGGCCACGTCAGTGCCCTCCGCGAGCACCGTGGCACGGTCCATCTCGAAGGGGCAGCTTCGCTCGCTGTAGACGTCCTCCACGGGGTTCCTGCCCACGCGCACGTAGGCGGGCTTCTCGTCTTCGAGCAGGGCCTCGACGAGCTTGGCCGTCTGGAAGCGGTCGCTCGGGAGGTACACGCGCATGTTGGGGATGGAGCTCATGGCGGCGATGTCCTGCGCGGAGTGGTGGCTCATGCCGAGGGCACCGTAGGAGACGCCGCCCGAGATGCCGATGAGGGTGACGTTGGTGTTGGAGTAGGCGCAGTCGACCTTGGCCTGCTCGTAGGAGCGGGTGGAGACGAAGCTCGCGGGGCTCGCGGCGAAGGCCTTCTTGCCGCAGGAGGCGAGGCCGGCGGCGATGCCCACGAGGTCCTGCTCGGCGATGCCCACCTCGACGGACTGCTCGGGGTAGCGCTCGAAGAACGGGGCGAGCGAGGCGGACCCGCGGGAGTCGGAGCACAGGACCACGATGTCCCTGTCGGTGGCGGCGCGCTCTATGAGCACGTCGCAGATGGCCTTGCGGTTGGGGATTGCGTTAGGCATTGAGGGCCTCCTCTCGGGCGGCGAAGTCTGCGACGATCTGGGCGTACTCCTCCTGGTTGGGAAGGTGGTGGTGCCAGCCGGCCTTGTCCTCCATGAGGGGCGAGCCGTAGCCCTTGGTGGTGTTGGCGACAATGACCGTGGGCTTGCCCTTGGTGCGTGCGGCGAGCGCGAAGGCGCTGTCGAGGGCCTCGAGGTCGTTGCCGGGGATGGAGATCACGTTCCAGCCGAAGGCCGCCCAGCGCTCCTCCTGCGAGTCCTGCCTCATGACGTCCTCCGTGCAGCCGGAGATCTGCAGGCGGTTGCGGTCGACGAGGGCGCAGAGGTTGTCGAGGCCATAGGTCGCGCCCGACATGGCGCCCTCCCAGACCGACCCCTCGGCGAGCTCGCCGTCGCCCATGAAGACGTAGGTGCGGTAGTCGCGGCCGTCCATCTTGGCGGCAAGCGCCATGCCCACGGCGACGGGCAGACCGTGGCCGAGCGAGCCGGAGTTCATCTCGATGCCGAGGAGCTTATTGTTGGGGTGGCCGATGTAGGGGCTGCCGAACTTGGAGAAGCGCGCCTTCACGTCCTCGAGGTCGAGGAAGCCCTCCTCGCAGAGCACCGCGTAGTAGGCCTCCATGGCGTGGCCCTTGGACAGGACGAAGCGGTCGCGCTCGGGGTCGTCGGCGCTCTCGGGCGTCACGCGCAGGTGGTTCTTGTACAGGACCATGAGCGCGTCGATGACCGACATGTCGCCCCCTATGTGGCCGCCACCCCCCGCCATGATGATGTCGACGCAGTCGCGGCGCAGGCGCCAGCGCAGGTGCTCGAGCTCGCTGATAGTTGCCATGCTTACTCTCCTCTCAGGTAGGCCTTGACGTCTTCCTCGATGGGGTCGTACAGGTCGGGCTCGATGCCCAGGTACTTGCATGCCTCGTAGAGGACCGGCACCACGTTCGCGTGGATGCCCACGCAGTGGTGGATGTAGGGGCCCTCGACGATCTTCGCCTCGAGGCGCTTGATGTTGTCGACCCGCACCCACAGGTAGGTGCCCATGCCCTTGGGGCCGTCGATGCCCTCGGCGTTGCCGAGCAGCATGGAGTAGGAGCCGTTGTCCCCGTCAAAGCGCGCGAGGGTGAGCTCGCCGTGGCGCGCCTCGGCCGTGAGGGCGCCGGGGTGGTCGAAGGCGAGCGGGTAGGTGACCTGCGGACGCTCGCACGCCACCGAGCACGGCCAGGGGCCGCAGTGCTGGAGCAGCTCGCCGTTGGGCTCGTCGGGGTGACGGATCGTCCAGTCGGCGAAGAAGGAGCGGGTGCGGCCCATGTCGGCGGCCTCCACGAGCAGGGCGGTGATGGCGCCGTGGATGTCGGTCTCGCAGACGATGGGGAGGCCCTTCTCGTTGAGGATGGCGTTGGCGGCGCAGGGCATGATGCCCAGCTCGCCCTGGAGGGCGTTCCAGCACTGGATGCCGCCGGCGGTGCAGTGGTACTTCTCGAGGAGGCGCTCCATGGCCACGGCGAGGCCAGCGATGCTGTCGAGCTGCTCGTCGCTCACGCGCACGTCCATGTGCTCGCGGATGTAGGCGAGGGTCTCGTCGACGGCCGAGTCGACGCCGTTCTTCTCGGCGACGGCCGCCTTGGTGGCTGCCGTGAGCTCGGGCAGCGGCACGGGGACGCACTCGATGTTGAAGCGCTCGAGGAGCTCGCCCTCGTTGCACATGGTGGAGTAGAACTCATAGGGGCGCGGGCCGATCTGCAGGATGCGCGCGTTGCGGAACGTCTTGACCACGTTGCAGACGGCGACGAAGTCGCGCAGGCCGCGCTCGAAGACGGGGTCGGAGAGGCGGCAGTTGGTGAGGTAGGTGAAGGGCACCTGGAAGCGACGGAGCACCTTGCCGGTGGCGAAGAGGCCGCACTGGGTGTCGCGCAGGCGGGTGCCGTCGGGCTCGGGGCGCTCGTCGAGCGGTCCCCAGAGGAGGACCGGGACGTTGAGGTCGCGCGCGAGGCGGGCGCAGAGGAACTCGGTCCCGAAGTTGCAGTGCGGGAGGAACAGGCCGTCGACGCCGGCGGCGCGGAACTTCTCGAGGATGCGGATGCGGTCGTCCTCGTCGTAGAGCAGACCCTCCTCGTTGATGTCGTCGATGTCCACGAACTCGATGCCGAGCTCGCGCAGGCGGTCGGCCGTGAGACCACGGTACTTCACGGCGTCGGGCGCCGAGAAGATGCTTCGGCGAGTCGGGGCGAACCCAAGAACGATCTTGTCCATCTGCCTTCCCCTCTCTGCCAGATTTAGTCAGCGTTTAGCCGGGCCCTCCCACGGGGAGGGCCTTCCTCGTCTGGCATTTCTCTTGGCTGCGGTTGTCTATCTGCATCATAGAGAGCGCAGACCGCTCGTCGGTTTGCATCCTCTTCTACTAAATCTTCAGTTCTAAACTGCAGTAAAGTTGAGTCATAGGCAGCATGAGGGAGGGTTCATGGCTGAGAGGGTCACCGCGCGGGACGTCGCCAAGGCGGCGGGCGTCTCACCCGCAACCGCGTCGCTCGTCTTCCGCAACAAGCCCGGCGTGGGCCACGAGACGCGCGAGCGGGTGCTCGCCGTCGCAAACGAGCTGGGCTTTGAGTACGAGACGCCCTCGGCGCCCCGCAAGACCAGCACGATCCTGCTCGTCATCTACAAGCAGCACGGCCGCGTGGTCTCCGACACGCCCTTCTTCGAGAGCCTCATCAAGGGCGTCTCCGACACCACCTACCAGCTGGGGTACCATCGGCTCTCCATCACGTACTTCTACGCGCAGCAGGACAAGGCCGAGCAGCTCAGCAGCCTCAAGTCCATCAAGTGCGCGGGAATCATCCTGCTTGCCACCGAGATGCGCGCAGGCGACGTGGCGCAGTTCGAGCGCCTGGGAGTGCCCATCGTCCTGCTCGACAACTGGTTCCCCACGAAGAGCCTGGACAGCGTGGTCATCGACAACACGCGCGGCGCCTGGGCTGCCGTCCGCTACCTCACCGGCATCGGCCACCGCGAGATCGGCTACCTGCACAGCAACACCGAGATCCGCAACTTCCTCGAGCGGCAGGAGGGCTACCTCTCCGCTATGCGGGGCGCTGGCACCATGGACGTGGACCCCCTGCATGCCATCGTGAGCGTGGGGTCCACCGTGGAGAGCGCCTACGAGGACATGAGCGAGTACCTCGACGGCGACCCATACCTCCCCACGGCGTACTTCGCCGACAACGACCTCATCGCTTCGAGCTGCATACGCGCGCTCGAGGACCACGGGTACTCGGTTCCCGACGACATCTCGATCGTGGGGTTTGACGACGTGTCCACCTCGGCCCTCATCAACCCGCCGCTCACGACGATGGCGGTTCCCAAGACCAACATGGGCGCGCTCGCCGTGCGCCGGCTCGTCGACGTCATCCAGGGAAACACCGGCGGCGAGGTCGTGCGCATCTCCGTGCAGCCCGAGATCGTTCAGCGCAAGAGCGTCGCCCCTCCATCGCTCGACTGACGCTACGGGACAGCGAGGGGACGTGCGCCCTTCGAGCGGCCTGGCTCCCCCGCCGGGGCCGCCCGCTGTCGCATCGTGCGACGGCGTCTCTCAGCAGCGCCCGTCAGCAGCGTCTCGCCGAGCCGCCAGGACGCCTTTCGGGGCTCTCTCGCCCCGTCTGTGCGACGGGGCCAACGACAGCGTGCGAACATGACGGAAGTGCATGGCCAAGTCCACGTTGAAGAGCCCGCTCGACCATGCGGCAGGGAGAGTTCGCAGGTAAGGGTCAGTTGCAAGTCGGGAGATTGGCGCCGGAGACGCCGCACGCCATGCACTTCCGTCATGTTCGCACGCCATGTTCAGCACGGGCGCGAAAAAGGGCGGGCAACACCTTCGTCACCCGCCCTCTGCCGACTGATGGGACAGGGGGACGGAGGTGTGACAAACTCCTCCGTCCCCCTGTCCCACGCTTATTGACGTTACGGGGGCCTCAGTCCCCGCCGTCACATGCTACTCGTTGTCACCGGCGGTCATCTGCGTGGCGCTGATGGCCTCGCCGGCGTCACTCGCGTCACGCCACTTCCAGTCGGTGAAGGCGGGGTGGTCGTAGCCCTCGTCGACGGCGAACTGGAAGGCGTCGAGACGGAACTGCTCCCACGCGGCAATCTGGTCGGCCCACCTCTCGGCGTCGATCATGCGAAGCGCGTCCGCGGCGAGCGCCCAGCGGTCCATGTCATTGACGCGGAGCATGTCGAACGGCGTGGTCGTGGAGCCCTGCTCCTTGTAGCCGTGGACGTTGAAGTTGTCGTGGTTCGGGCGGTCCCAGATGAGGCGGCGGATCGTGCCGGGGTACGCGTGGAAGGCAAAGAGCACCGGCTTGTCGGCCGTGAAGAGCTCGACGAACTTCTCGTCGGACATGGCGCGATCGTTCTCGGAGGCGTTCTGGATGCTGAGAAGGTCGAGCACGTTGACCAGGCGGACCTTCACGCCCAGCTTGTCGAGCATGTCGAGCGCGGCCATGGCCTCGCCGGTGGGAACGTCGCCGCAGCAGGCGAGAACGATGTCGGGATCCTCGCCCTCAGCGGTGTTGGACGCCCACTTCCACTCGGCGGCGCCGGCGGCGAGCTCCTCGCGGGCCTCGTCGAGCGTGACCCACGTCGGGGCGGGCTGCTTACCGGCAAAGATCGCGTTCACGCAGTTGGTGGACGTGTAGGCGCGCTCCGCCACGGCCAGGAGCAGGTTGGCGTCGGCCGGGTAGTAGATGTTCACCACGTGGTCGTTGTTGAAGTTCTTGTTGAGAAGAACGTCAACGAAGCCGGGATCCTGGTGAGAGAAGCCGTTGTGGTCCTGACGCCAGACGTGGCTGGAGAGCAGCATGTTGAGGCCTGAGATCGGGGCGCGCCAGTCGATGTGGCGGACGGTGGCCTCGAGCCACTTGCAGTGCTGGTTGACCATGGAGTCCACGATGTGCACGAAGGACTCGTAGGAGCTCCAGAGGCCGTTGCGGCCGGTGAGGATGTAGCCCTCGAGCAGGCCCTCGCACTGGTGCTCCGAGAGCTGCTCGATGATGTTGCCCACGGGCGAGAGGTGCTCGTCGTTGGCAGGATCGTCGTAGATGCCCTCGCCAAACCACTGCTTGTCCGTCACCTGGTAGGACGGCTGCAGGCGGTTGGAGGCCGTCTCGTCCGGGCCAAAGATGCGGAAGGCGTCGCGGTTGGCGTTGATGAGCTCGGCCGTGTACTCGCCGAGGACGCGCGTGGCCTCCACGGCGCCGAAGCCGTGGCCCTTCTCGGCGACCGGCACCTCGTACTTGCGGGTGTCGGGGAGCTCGAGCGGCTCGCGGAGCTTACCACCGTTGGCGTTGGGGTTGGCACCCAGGCGCAGCTCGCCCGTGGGCATCCAGTCAGTGACCTCGGGACGGATGGCGCCGTTCTCGTCGAAGAGCTCCTCGGGCCTGTAGGACTCCATCCAGCCCTTGAGGACCTGGAAGTGGGCCTCGGTGTCGCGGGCAGAGGCCAGCGGCACCTGGTGGGCGCGCCAGGAGCCCTCGGTCTTCTTGCCGTCGATCTCCTTGGGGCAGGTCCAGCCCTTGGGGGTGCGGAAGACGATCATCGGGTAGAACGGGCGGGAGGCCTCGCCGGCCGCCACGCGGGCCTTGATGTCGCAGATCTCGTCGAAGACGGCCTCGAGCAGCGCCGCAAAGCGACGGTGGATGGAGGAGTGGTCCTCGTTGTCAAAGCCGGCGACGAAGTTGTACGGGTGGTAGCCCATGCCGCGGAAGAACTCGTCGCGCTCGGCGTCGGAGATGCGGGCAAGGATCGTGGGGTTGGCGATCTTGTAGCCGTTGAGGTGCAGGATCGGCAGGACGATGCCGTCGGTCAGCGGGTCCATGAACTTGTTGGTCTGCCAGGAGGTGGCAAGCGGACCGGTCTCGGCCTCGCCGTCGCCCACCACGGCTACCGCGAGCAGGCTCGGGTTGTCGAGCACGGCACCGTAGGCGTGGGAGAGTGTGTAGCCAAGCTCGCCGCCCTCGTGGATGGAGCCAGGGGTCTCGGGCGCGTAGTGGCTGGGGATGCCAGTATATTTGAATTAGCAGTGCAAAGCATAAAAGAGCTAAAGAGCTAATATATCCGTTAATAGATCTGAATTTTGTAATGATGGCCCTGTTTTGTCCAATATATAAAAATATCTTTGTTTTCA